>CAXTJY010000035.1:4055-13520 GCA_964244395.1 uncultured Rhodovarius sp. | reverse complement strand
TTTCTGGCAGCCTGGGCGCCGGACCAGCCGATGCGCCTCATCATCCCCTTCGCCCCCGGCGGCACCAACGACATCATCGGCCGCCAGGTCGCGGAGGGCATGGGCGCCCGGCTGGGCCAGAACATGGTGGTCGAGAATCGCGGCGGCGCCGGCGGGGTGCTGGGCGCCGAGGTGGTCGCCAAGGCGCCGCCCGACGGTCACACCCTGCTGCTCGGCGGCTCCGGCTCGCTGGTCATCACCAGCTTCGTGCATCGCCGGCTGCCCTATGACCCGGTGGCCGGCTTCGCGCCGATCGGGCTGATCGGGTCGGGCCCCAACCTCATCGTCGTGCATCCTTCGGTGCCGGCGCGAAGCCTGGCCGAGCTGCAGGCCTACGCCCGCACCCGCTCGCTCAGCTACTGTTCCTCCGGCGTCGGCACCACCAGCCACCTTGGCAGCGCCATGCTGTGCCAGGCCATGGGGGTGGAGATGGAGCACATCCCCTATCGCGGCACCGGCCCGGCGCTGACCGACCTCGTCGCCGGCCGGGTGCAGATGTTCACCAACGCCCTGGCGCCGATGCAGCAGCAGGTCGAGGCCGGGCTGGTCCGCCCGCTGGCGATCGCCGGCCGGCAACGCAACGCGGCCAGCCCAGACCTGCCGACCACCGTCGAGGCCGGCTTCCCCTCAGTGCAGGCAGCCACGACCTTTTCCTTGTTTGCCACCGGCGGCACGCCGCCGGACCGCATCGAGGCGCTGCATGCCGCGCTGAACGCCACCATGGCCGATGCCACGCTGCGCGCCCGCATCACCGAGGGAGGGGTGGACATCGAGACTTCGCCAAGCCCGGCCGACTTCGCCCGCTTCTACCTCGACGAACGGGCGCGCTGGGGGGATGTGGTGCGCCGCGCCAACATCCAGCAGGAATGAATTTCGAACTCTCCGACACCCAGGCCGCAATCCGCGACGGTGTGGCCGGGCTGTGCGCCCGCTTCGACGACGCGTGGTGGCTGGCGCGCGACGAGGCCGCCAGCTTCCCGCACGAGTTCTACGATGCGGTGGCCGAGGCCGGCTTCCTCGGCATCTGCATCCCGGAGGAATATGGCGGCTCCGGCCTCGGCATCACCGAGGCGGCGATCATGATGGAGACCATCTCGGCCTCCGGCGCCGGCATGTCGGGCGCCTCGGCGGTGCATATGAACATCTTCGGGCTGAACCCGGTGGTGGTGTTCGGCACGGCCGAACAGAAGGCGCGCGCGCTGCCGCCGCTGGTGGCGGGGCGGGAGAAGGCGTGCTTCGGCGTCACCGAGCCCACCACGGGGCTCGACACCACGCGGCTCAAGACCCGGGCGGAGAAACGCAACGACCGCTACGTGGTGAACGGGCAGAAGGTGTGGATCAGCACGGCCCAGGTGGCCGACCGCATCCTGCTGCTGGCGCGGACCACGCCGCTGGAGCAATGCCGCAAGCCGTCCGAAGGCCTGTCGCTGTTCTACACCGCGCTGGACCGCAATCGCGCCAGCGTCCGCGAAATCCACAAGATGGGACGTGCCGCCGTCGATTCGAATGAGATCTTCTTCGAGGACTACGACATCCCGCTGGAGGACCGGATCGGCGAGGAGGGCCAGGGCTTCCGGATGATCCTGCACGGGCTCAATCCCGAGCGCATCCTGATCGCCGCCGAAGCGGTGGGGCTGGGCCGCGTGGCCTTGGGCAAGGCCACCGCCTACGCCCGCGAGCGCGAGGTGTTCGGCCGCAAGATCGGCCAGAACCAGGCGGTGCAGAACCCGTTGGCGCAGGACTGGATGGCGTTGGAGGCGGCCTGGCTGATGGTGATGCAGGCCGCCAGCCGCTACGATTCCGGCCTGGATTGCGGCCCGCAGGCCAACGCCGCGAAGTACCTGGCCGCCGAGGCCGGGCTGAAGGCCTGCCAGAACGCGGTGATGACGCATGGCGGCTTCGGCTACGCTCGGGAGTACCATGTCGAGCGCTATCTGCGCGAAGTCCATATCCCCTGGATCGCCCCGGTCAGCCCGAACCTGATCTGCGCCCACATTGCCGAGCGCGTGTTGGGGCTGCCGAAGAGTTACTGAGGTCGATCCACCCTAGCCCGGTCGGATACCCCCCTGTATGCTCAGGTGTCCCCCCCCCGGAGCGTAGGTGACTGCAAGCAGCCGAAATAATGTGCGGATAGCCGGCCGGGGCGCGGAGACCCTGGTGTTCGCGCATGGCTATGGTTGCGACCAGAATATGTGGCGCTACGTGGCGCCGGCGTTCGAGGAGCAGTTCCGCACGGTGGTGTTCGACCAGGTCGGCGCCGGCAGCTCCGACCTCTCTCACTACAATGCATCGAAATATGGCGGCCTGGACGGCTACGCCGACGACCTGATCGATCTGTGCCGCGAATTGCAACTTTGCGAGACAGTCTTCATCGGCCACTCGGTGGCTGCCATGATCGGCATCCTGGCCTCGCTGAAGGCGCCGGAACTGTTCAGGAAGCTGATCCTGGTCGGCCCGTCGCCGCGCTATATCGATGACGATGACTATATCGGCGGGTTTTCAGCCGCGCAAATCGATGAATTGCTCGAATTCCTCGGCAACAACCACATGGGCTGGTCCTCCGCGATGGCCCCCGTCATCATGGGCAACGGCGAGCGGCCTGAACTGGCCGAGGAGTTGACGGAGAGCTTCTGCCGGATGGACCCGGTGATCGCCCGGGAATTTGCCCGCGTCACCTTCACTTCAGACAATCGCGCCGATCTGGCCCAGGTGACGACGCCGACCCTGATCCTCCAATGCAGCGACGACATCATCGCCCCGCCCGCCGTGGGTGAATTCATCCATCGGCAGATCGCCGGCAGCACATTGGTGCAGCTGCGTGCCACGGGGCACTGCCCCAATCTCAGCGCTCCTGAAGAGGTCATCGAGGCCATCCGCGCCTATGTCCGGACCTAGCACCGAGGCCCCGCCGGCTTCGGCCGCGGAGGAGTTCGAGGACCTCTTCGAGAACGCCCCTTGCGGCTACCTCACCATGCGGCCCGATGGCAGGATCTTGCGGGCCAACCGGCTCATCGCGAACTGGACCGGATATGCGGCCGACGAGCTGGTGGGAAAGCGCTTCCACGATCTGCTGACGGTCGGCACCCGTATCCTCTACGAGACCAGCTTCGCGCCGGAGCTGAACCTGCGCGGCGTGTGCGACGAGATGTCGCTGGACCTCCGCACCGCGGCGGGGGAGCGCATCGCCATATCCGCCACCGGCCGCAATCACAGGGCGGCGGATGGGCGGAGCCTGTTCACCCGCCTGGTGCTGTTCAAGGCATCGGAGCGCCGGCGCTACGAGCGCCAGCTGGTCCATGCCCACGATCAGAAGCAGGGTCTGCTGGATGTCGAGCGTTCGACCGCGGCGCTGCGCGAACAATTCATCGCCGTGCTGGGGCATGACCTGCGCAATCCCCTCGCTGCGAGCTCCAGCGGGCTCGCATTGCTGGGTGAGGAGGAGATGGCGGGCCAGCAGGACATGCTGGTCGAGATGCTGCAGGGCAGCGTAGCCCGCATGGCGGAGCTGATCGACAATGTCCTGGACTTCGCCCGCGGTCGCCTGGGCGCCGGCATTCCACTGGACCAGCGGCCGGATGTCCTGCTGACGCCGGTGCTGGAACAGGTGGTGTCGGAACTGCGCCTCGGCTCCCCCGGGCAGGTCATCACGACGGCTTTCGACTTGGCGGACCCCGTGCGGTGTGATCCGTCGCGAATGGGGCAGCTGGTATCCAATCTGCTGGCGAATGCGTTGACGCATGGTGCCGCGGACCATCCTGTCCACATCCATGCCGACCAGGCCGGGCATCGGCTGACGATCTGGGTCGCGAATGCCGGGGAGCCGATCCCGCCCGCCGCCATGGATCGCCTGTTCCAGCCCTTCTTCCGGGGTGAGGTGAGGGCAAGCCAGCAGGGGCTGGGGCTCGGCCTGCATATCGCGTCGGAGATCGCCAAGGCGCATGGCGGCACGCTGATTGCGACATCGACGGCGCACGAAACCCGCTTCATCTTCCAGATGCCGATGGCTGGCCAATAACGGAGCGGTGCCGCTACTCCGCCCGCAGCACCGCGAGGTCCTCGGCATCCAGCTCCACCGGCGTGCCGTTCCGGATAAGCGCCGCAAAATCCTCGTCCGGCACCATGATGGTCAGGCAGTACAGCTTGCCCGGCCCGGGGTTGGAGACGACGTGCTCGGTGCCCGGCGGCAGCATGAAGCAGTCGCCAGGGCCGATGGCACGGGTGAGATCGCCGGCGCGCGCCATCCCCCGCCCCTTCAGCACGTAGAACACCTCCTGCGCCACGGCATGCGCGTTCGGCGGCGTGGCGCCTCCGGGGGCGAAGATTTCCACGACCATGGTGAATGTCGCCCCGTCGCTGGGGTCCAGCAGACAGGCAAAGTAGTTGGTGTCCGCCGGCGAAATGCGGAACGCTGCCACCTCGCCCGCCGCGCGAAAGATCACGGCCTCAATCCACCCGGATGTCGCGCACGGAAAACTGGTTGTCCGCCCGATGCGTCACGGCCACGCCCTGTCGGTGCGCCCACGGAATCATCATGTGATACAGCGGCAGATGCCCGACATCGGCGTTGTGCAGCCGGTGCATGCGCAGCATCAGCGCGCGACGCGCATCCGGGTTCAGCTCGCTGTCGAGCTGGCCGAGCATGGCGTCGAATTCCGGGTTGCTCCAGCCGCCCATGTTCCAGCTCGCCGACCCCAGCAGCGAGCGCGAGGCCATGATGGCGCGCAGCGTGTAGCTGGCATCGAAGGTCGGCACGCCCCAGCTCAGCACATACATGCTGCTCTCGCCGCGGCGGATGAAGGGAGTGAAGAGGTTGTTGGGCATCAGGTTGAGCCGCACCCGTATGCCTACCTGGGTGAGCATTGCCGCGATCGCCTGGCAGGCCTCGTCATAGGTGCCGACGGGGCAGTCCAGCGGCACCGAAAAGCCGTTCGGATAGCCTGCCTCGGTCAGCAAGGCGCGGGCGCGGGCGCGGTCCAGCGGCAGCCGGGCGTCCGTGCTGGCGTCCCAGCCATTGACGAACTGCGTCCACATGCTGCCCGTCGGCACGCCCTGGCCGCGCAGGGTCGCGCGCCGCAGCGCCTCCACGTCGATGGCATGCGCCGCCGCCTGGCGCACCCGCAGGTCGCGGAATGGATTGCGGCCCGGGGTGTCGCTGTTGGCCAGCTCCGGCGTGTCCTGCCTAAAGGCGATCCACACCGTTCGGTTCTCCTGCCCCTCCAGCACCCGCAGCCGGGGGCTGGAGCGGATGCGGTTGACGTCCTGCACCGGCACGACATGCACGAAATCCACCTCGCCGGAGAGCAGCGCGGCCACCCGCGTCGCATCCGAGCTCAGGGTGAGGTGGTGGTACTCATCCACGTTGCCGGTGCCGACGCCGGCCGTGCGGCCCCACCAGTTCGGGTTACGCACCATGATGGTCCGCTGGTCCGGGTCGCGGTTGCGGATCATATAGGGGCCGGTGCCGTTGGCGTTGCGGACGGCGAAGGTTTCCTCGCGCTGCGCCAGATTCTGCGGCGCCGCGCTGCGATTGGCCTCGGACCAGCCGCGATCCATGATAAGCACGCGGGTCAGCTTGTCCGGGATCACCGCGTCCGGGTTGCGGGTGATGACGTCCACCGTCAGCGGATCCACCGCCTCGGCGCGCAGCACGGTATCGACGTAGATGCCGTAATTGCTGGTGGGCGCCAGCGCGCGGGTAATGCTGAACACCACATCGTCCGAATCGAAGGCCTCGCCGCCTGCAAACCGCACATCGGGCCGCAGGTGGAAGCGCCAGCGATTAGGCTCCGGTTGCTCCCACCGCAGCGCCAGTCCTGGCGCCAGCTTCAGGTCGTCGCCGCGATGGATCAGCGGCTCGTAGATCTGCTGCACAACCAGATAGGTGAACAGCGCGTTGGTGGCGTGCGGGTCCAGCGTCGCCGCGTCCACGCTGGTGGCCATGCGCAGGATGCGCGGCTGCGCCTGCGCCGAGAGGGGCGCCAACAGGGCAGCGAGAAGCAGCAGACGACGCATACGGAGGGCTCCGAAAAAATTGGCGAGGGCATGGTGCACGCAGCCATCGCAAACCGGCAACCTTTCCCCTATATTGCAGCCACGACAGAATCGCCCCGGAGCATTCACACCATGCGACGCATCTCCCGCTTTCTCGCCGCCACTGCCGTCGCCAGCCTGGCCTTCGCGCCGGTGCTGGCCGATGCGCGGCCGGGCGGCAACGCCTCCTCCGGTAGCCGCGGCAGCCGGACGTATTCGGCGCCGCCCGCCACCAACACCGCGCCCAGCACCGCGCGGCCGATGGACCGCACCATGACCGAGCCCGGCCGGGGCGCGCCCAGCGCGGCACCCGGCATGGGCGCGGGGGCCGGCGCGGCAGCCGGCGCGGCCCGGCAGGGCAACTGGTTCCAGCGCAACCCGTTCATGGGTGGGCTGCTGGCCGGCGGCCTTCTGGGTGCCATGATGGGCGGTGGCTTCTTCTCCGGCCTCGGCTCGCTGGCCGGTATGATGGGCTTCCTGCTGCAGATCGCGTTGATCGGCGGGCTGGTCTTCCTGCTGGTCACCCTGCTGCGGCGCCGCCAGCAGCCGGCAATGGCCGGCATGCCGCGTGAGATGCAGGGGCAGCCGCAGCAGGCGTTGACCGGCGGCGGCGGCTCGGCCAGCCCGCGCGTCACCGTCACGGCGGCGGATCAGGAGTCGTTCGGCCAGTCGCTGATCGCCATCAACCGCGCTTGGAGCGCCGGCGATACCGCCGCCCTGGCCCGCCTGACCACGCCCGAGATGATGGGCTACTTCCGTGACGACTACGCCGCTCTGGACGCCCGCGGCTGGAAGAATCAGACCTCCGACGTGCGGCTGGAAAGCGGCGATGTGGCCGAAGCCTGGAGCGAGGGCGCTCGGGACTACTGCACCGTGGCGATGCGTTTCTCCCTGGTCGACGTGACCAGGGACGCATCCGGCACCGTGGTCGAGGGTCACCTGACGAACCGCGAAGTGGTGACGGAAATCTGGACCTTCGTGCGGGTCCAGGGTCGCGAGTGGCAGCTCTCGGCGATCCAGCAAACCGCCTAGGCGCCACCGCAGCCCTTCTGACGGAGGGCTGCGGCCACCCACCTGCGATCCCAGGCGCCGGCCTGTATCTGCGCCGCCGCCTCGACCTCCTTTGCCTGGTGCGCCTCCGCCGCCGCGATCACTGTGGCGGCATGGTCCTGCGGCACCACAACCACGCCATCGGCGTCCGCCACGATCAGGTCGCCCGGCGCCACCACCAGGCCACCGCAGGCAAGCGCGAAGCCGATCTCGCCTGGACCGTCCTTGGTCGGCCCGGCGGCGGTGAAGCCGCGAGCCCAGACGCCGAGTTCCAACCCCACCAGCGTAGGCAGGTCACGAACCGCGCCGTCCAGCACCACGCCACGCAGGCCGCGCTTCGCCGCATGGCCCAGCATCAGGTCGCCCATCAGCGCCACCGACAGGTCGCCGCCGCCATCGCAGACGATGATGTCGCCGGGCTCGGCCATGTCCACGGCACGGTGCAGCATCAGGTTGTCGCCCGGCCGGGCGCGCACGGTGAAAGCTGGCCCGGCCATCAGGGCCAGCCCCCCGAAGGGGCGGAAGCCGCCACGCATCGTCTGCATCCTGTGCATCACGTCGCCGATATTGGCGGCTGGAACGGCGACGCGCGGGCAACCAGGGCGGGCTCGATGCGTCGGGTGACGGGCTGGATGCGAAAGCCGATGGTCATTGGAGGTTTCCTTCTTCCCTGACCCCATCGCAGCACGGAAGTGCGCTGCGTCAAGTGACCGTGCGGCCGCCGGGGTCAGGGCACCAGAAAGGGTATCGGGTCGGGCGCGTCGCCGATCTCGACCGGCAGCCTGCCCGCCGCATCGCCATCCGCCTGGCAGGGCACGTCGGGCCCGCGTAGCCGCACGGTGCCGGCCCGTGCCAGCGTCGCGCCCGGAACCCGGTGCAGCGCGTGGAGCGGCAGCATCAAACCCGCCAACAGCGCTCCGGGTGCTCTGGCCTTCGCAAACCGCAGCACCGTAAACCCCGGGTGCAGGGGCGAAGCGCCGGGCAGCGACCGCCACGGCCCGGCATAGAGCCGGCCCTTGCCGACGATCACGCTGGTCGCCGGCAGCCATGGTCCGTCATCCAGCGCCAACTCGAAGCCGGCAAACCCATAGCGATGAAGTTGCCGCACGCTTTCCAGCAGGTAGGCGCCGCGCCCCAGGCGGCGTTTCTCGGCCGGGTCCAGCGCATGCACCACGGCGGCGTCGAAGCCGGCGCCGATCATCTGCACGAACAGACGCTCCTCCCCGCCGGGCCAAAGCGCTAGGCCCGGCCGCAGCGCCACCCTTCTGCCGCCCAGCAGGACAGCGGCCGCCAGCTCCGGCGTCAGCGGCAGGCCCAGCTCATGCGCCAGCACGTTGGCGGTGCCCAGCGGCAGCAGCCCCAGCGTAGCGCCTCGTCCATTCAAACCTGCCGCCACCTCCGCCACCGTGCCGTCGCCGCCGGCCGCGATGACGACGTCGACGCCGCGTGCCACCGCTTCGGCGGCCAGGCGCGTGGCATGGCCCGCATGGGTCGTTTCGGCCAGTTCCAGCGCCGCGCCCGCGCCGCGCAGCGCGCGCAGCGCACGTGCCAGCCGGCGGCGCCGCGCACCGCCCGCGACCGGATTGAAAATGATCAGCACGCCACGGCGTTAGCGACGTGACATTGCGATTCCGAGACCATTGAAAGACATCCGCATGACGTGCCGTGCGCCCCACATGACAGCGCCGGGGCGACCGACTGCTTCACGCAAGCTTCACGCGAAACCCCCATATCCGCGGCTATGCGGAGCGGGACACGCGACGGGGGACGATCCCATGCAGAACTGCGACACCAAGACCCGCTACCGGAGCATCTTCATCTCCGACATTCATCTCGGCACCCGCGGCTGCCGCAGTGACTTCCTCATCGACTTCCTGAGCCGGACGGAGTGTGACCATCTCTATCTGGTCGGCGACATCGTCGACGGCTGGCGGCTCCGCAAAAGCTGGTACTGGCAGGATGAATTCGACCAGGTGGTGCGGCTGATCCTCGACCGTGCCGCGCGCGGCACTCAGGTCACCTACATCCCCGGCAACCATGACGAGATGTTCCGCCAGTGGCTCGGGCTGGAGGTGGCGGGGGTGAAGCTGGTGCGCGAGGCGGTGCACGAAGCCGCCGACGGCCGCCGCTACCTGGTCATCCACGGCGACGAGTTCGACGGGGTGATCCGCTACGCCAGGTTTCTCGCCCTGCTCGGCGACTGGGCCTATGACTGGGCACTGGCAGCCAACCGCATCTTCAACGCCGCCCGCCGACGCCTCGGCTATCCTTACTGGTCGCTCAGCCAATGGCTGAAGCGGCAGGTGAAGGAAGCGGTGAAGGCGATCGACCGCTTTGAATCGGCCC
>CAXTJY010000035.1:0-4045 GCA_964244395.1 uncultured Rhodovarius sp. | reverse complement strand
CCCTGGCCAACGAGGCACGTCGCCGTGGCCTGGACGGCGTGGTCTGTGGCCATATCCACCACGCCGAGATGCGCGAGGTGCAGGGGGTAATGTACATGAACGACGGCGATTGGGTGGAGAGCTGCACCGCACTGGTCGAAGACGCCGATGGCCGCTTCCGGCTGATCGACTGGGCAGAGGAGAACCGGCTGAGCCTGTGGCGCGGCCCGGCCCGCGAAACCGTGCCCGCTTGAGCCAGGCCGCGACGCTGGAATGCCCCGGCGCCAGGGCCGCCACCCACCGCCTGCTGATCGTCACCGACGCCTGGGCGCCCCAGGTCAACGGGGTGGTGCGGACTCTGGCCACCGTGGCGCAGGAGATGCGCGCGCTGGGCGACACGGTGGAGGTGATCGGGCCGGATCGCTTCCTCACATTGCCGATGCTCAGCTACCCGGAAATCCGCGTGGCGCTGCTGCCGCATCGCCGCCTGCGGAAGCTGGTGAATGACTTCGCCCCCGACACCATCCACATCGCGACGGAAGGCCCGCTGGGCTGGGCCATGCGGCGCCTGTGCCTGAGGCGCGGCTGGCCCTTCACCACCAGCTTCCACACCCGCTTCCCCGAATACCTCCAGGCGCGAACCGGCCTGCCACCGGCCTGGGCCTGGGCCATGCTGCGGCGCTTCCACAACGCCGGCGCCGGCACCCTCGCTGCCACCCCCAGCCTGCGGGCGGAGCTTTCACGGCGCGGCTTCCGCCGGGTGGTGCCCTGGGGACGGGGGGTGGATCTGACGCTCTTTTCGCCCGGCGACTCGACGGATTTCGCCGGCCTGGCGCGGCCGATCTTCCTCAATGCCGGGCGCGTCGCCGTTGAGAAGAACATCGAGGCCTTCCTGAAGCTGGACCTGCCAGGAACCAAGGTAGTGGTCGGCGACGGCCCGCAGCGCGCCGCCCTCGCGGCGCGCTACCCGGATGTCCACTTCGCCGGCTGGCGCGTCGGCGAGGGGCTGGCGGCAGCCTATCGCGCCGCCGATGTCTTCGTCTTCCCCAGTCGCACCGACACCTTCGGCCTGGTGCTGCTGGAGGCGATGGCCTGCGGCACCCCGGTCGCCGCTTACCCGGTCATGGGGCCGCAGGATGTGGTGGGCGACAGCCCCGGCGGCGCGCTGGATGGCGATCTCGGGGCGGCCTGCCGGCGCGCCCTGGCCTGCGACCGCGGTGCCGCGCGGGCGCATGCCGAACGGTTCTCCTGGCCTGCCTGCGCCGCCGCCTTCCGCGCGCAGCTCGTCCCATTGCCGGCCCGACCGCCGGGCGGTTGAGCCGCCGCCGGTTGCGTCACCGTTTCGGCATGGCTACGAAACCGGCATGCCCTGCCTGCCACCATGCTCAAACGCCTGATTCGCCGACCCTTCGTCCAGGCGGCGGCGGCCTGGTGCGTCTGGGCCTACCTGTCCCTGGTATACGCGACGACCCGCTGGGAATTGGTCGGGGGCGAGCACCTCGGCGCCATCCTGGCCAAGAGCCCGAACGCCATCACCGCCTTCTGGCATGAGCGGCTGCCGTTGATGCCGATGCACTGGCGCCTGGCGCGGCGCGCCGAGCCGCGGCTGCTCGGCACCACATCGCATGTGCTGGTGTCGCGCCACAGCGACGGTCGCTTCATCGGCGACGTGGTGCGGCGGTTCGACCTGAAGCTGGTCTACGGCTCCAGTTCCCGGGGCGGCGCCATGGCGGTGCTCGCGCTGCTGCGCGGGCTGGGCGGCGGCGACGTGGTGGCGATCACGCCGGACGGGCCGCGCGGGCCCCGCCGGCAGGCCGCGCCCGGCGTGGCGCAGCTCGCCATGGCTTCCCGCCTGCCGGTACTGGCGGCCGGCGCCGCCACCACCCGCCACATCCGGCTGAAAAGCTGGGACCGGATGATGCTGCCGCTGCCCTTCGGCCGCGGCATCGTGGTGCTGCACCCGCCGATCGAGCCGGACCGGGCCGACCCCGAGGGCACGCTGGCCGCCATCGCCGCCGCGCTGACCTGGGTCTGCGACGAGGCCGACCGGCGGCTCGGCATAGAGCCGGTTCCATGAGTTTGCTGTGGCACGCCGCCACCACCCTGGCGCAGCCGCTCATCCCCTGGTGGCTGCGCCGGCGCGCCCGCCGTGGCCGCGAGGAGCTGTCCCGGCTGGAGGAGCGCTATGGCCGCGGCGCCGACCGGCCGGAGGGCCAGCTCGTCTGGCTGCACGGCGCCAGCGTCGGCGAAAGCCTGTCGCTGCTCCCGCTGATCGAGGCGCTGGGGGAACGGCTGCCGGACGCGCATTTCCTTCTCACCACCGGCACCGTCACCTCCGCCACGCTGGCGATGGAGCGGATGCCCGAGGCGTTGCGCGGCCGCACCCGGCATCGGTACGTACCGTTGGACACCCTGACCTTCGTCGCCCGTTTTTTGGCCGGCTGGAACCCGTCCGCCGCCGTCTTCGCCGAATCTGAGCTGTGGCCGAACCGCCTGCTGGCGACGAAGCACGTTCGGGTGCCCATGGCACTGGTGAACGCCCGGATGTCGCAGCGCAGCTTCGAGCGCTGGCGGCGCTTCGCCCCGGCCTGGCGCGGCGGATGCTGCGCGGCTTCACCCTCATCCAGCCGCAGACGGGCGCCGACGAGGCGCGCCTGCGTGGCCTGGGCGCACGTGGGATGTGGCCCTCCGGCGACCTCAAACTGAGCGCGCCACCGCTGCCGTACGACCCGGCGGCCCTGGCTGCGGAGCGGCATGACGGGCCGATCCTGCTGGCCGCGCAGACCCATCCGAGCGAAGAGGAGATGGTCGCTGCCGCGCACGCCCTGCTGCGCGACCGCCACCCGGGGCTGCGCACCATCATCGTGCCGCGCCACCCTGAGCGCGGTGCTGAGGTCGCGGCGGCGCTTGGCGCTACCCGCCGCAGCCTAGGCGAGGCGCCGGGCGAGCTGCACATCGCCGACACCATGGGCGAGCTGGGCCTGTTCTATCGGCTGGCCGACGTGGCCCTGGTGGGCGGCAGCCTGGTGCCGCATGGCGGCCACAACCCAATGGAGCCGGCCCGGCTGGGCTGCCCTATCCTGCTGGGCCCGCACACCGAGAACTTCGCCGAGCGGGTGGTCGAGCTGCTGGACGAAGGCGGCGCCCGCCTGGTCGCTTCGCGCGACGCGACCGCGCTGGCGGCGGCAGTGGACGATGTGCTACTCAACCCGGGATTGGCCATGGCGATGACCAGGGCCGCCAGGCTGCTCGCCGAGCGGACCACCGGCACGGCGGGCCGCCTGGCCGATGAGATCGCGAAATGGTTGCGCCCGGCCCCGGCCGAAGCGCCCGAGATGGAACGGGAACACACGAACCCTTGATGCGCGCCCCCGGATTCTGGTCGGGCGGCGGGGGAGTTCTGCCCCTGCTGCTGTCGCCGATCGCCGCAGTGTACGCTTACATCACGGCGCGGCGCATGGCGCAGCCCGGCTGGCGCGCGCCGGTTCCGGTCGTCTGCTGTGGCAACGCCACCGCGGGTGGCGCCGGGAAGACCACCCTGGCGCTGGACATCGGCGCCCGGCTGGCGGCCCGCGGCGTGGGCGCGCATTTCCTGCTGCGCGGCTATGGCGGGTCGCTGCGCGGCCCGGTGCGGGTGGATGGCAAGGTGCACAGCGCCGCTGAGGTGGGCGACGAGGCCCTGCTTCTGGCGCATGCCCGGCCCGCCTGGGTCTCGGCCGACCGCGAGGCGGGGGCACGCGCCGCGGTGGGCGCGCTCGCGCAGGCCATCGTGATGGATGATGGGTTGCAGAATCCCGGGCTGGAAAAGGACCTGTCGCTGCTGACCATCGATGGCAGCTACGGCTTCGGCAACAACCGGGTGATTCCCGCAGGGCCGCTGCGTGAGCCGGTGGCGGCGGCCGCAGCGCGCTGCCATGCCGCCGTGCTGATCGGGCCCGACGAGACCAACGCGCTCGCCGCCCTGCCGCCCGGCCTACCGGTGTTGCGTGCGCGCCTGGTGCCGGGGCCGGAGGCGGCGACGCTGGCCGGCCGCGCGGTGATGGCGTTCTGCGGCATCGCCAACCCG
>CAXTJY010000034.1:0-13600 GCA_964244395.1 uncultured Rhodovarius sp. | reverse complement strand
GCGGTCGATGAACTTCGTCGCGGTCTGGCCGGTGATGTGCAGCACGGGGCTGCTAGCGAAGCGCGCCTCCACCAGCCCCGGCATCGCATTGGCCGCGCCTGGGCCAGTCGAGGTGAAGACGACGCCCAGGTGCCGGGCGACGCGGGCATAGGCATCGGCCATGTGCGTGCCGCCCATCTCGCCGCGGGCCATGACATAGCGCACGGCGTTGCGCTGGCTCAGCGCGTCCAACATCGGGATGTTGTGCACGGAGACGATGCCGAAGGCGGTATCGACCCCCACCGCCGGCAGGAAATCGGCCACGAGTTCGCCCACGGTGTAGGCCATGCTGGTTTCCCTCCCAATGCCGTTGCAGGCGAGTGTGCAACGGGTTCGGCGAGGAAGGAATGCGCGGCACATTCGCCCGTAGGGGCGAAACCGGCTGAGCGAGCGGTTTCCATCGGCGGAAGGCGTATGGGCGCCGTCGCAGCCCGCCCAGTGCAACGGCAGCGAAGAGCCTCGGTAGCGCGGGAGACATGTCGTGCGGCAATCTCAAATTCCATCGCGCTGCGGCATCGACTAGGGTGCCAGGCTGGAGGGCGCCCCATGAACCATCACCTGACCCGTCGTGCCGTGCTCGGCACCGCGCTGGTGGCCACCCCGGCCATCGCCCAGTCGCCCTGGCCCAACCGCCCGGTGCGCATTCTGGTCGGCTTCCCTGCCGGTGGCACCACCGACATCCTGGCCCGCATTGCCGGGCAGGCCATGCAGGAGGAGCTGGGGCAGCCCTTCGTGGTAGAAAACCGGCCCGGCGCCGGTTCCAACATCGCCGCGCAGGCGGTCCTGCGATCGCCGGCGGACGGCTATACGCTTCTGTTGGGCTCGCCCGGCACCAACGCCATCAACCCGCATTTATACAGCAATGCGGGCTACGACCCGCTGACCGACTTCCTGCCCATCAGCCAGATCGCCGAGGTGCCGAACCTGATCGCGGCGCATCCCGGCCTGGGCGTGCGGGACACCGCCGGGCTGATCGAGTTGGCCAAGCAGCGCCGGCTGTCCTACGGCGAGACCAGCATCGGCGGCTCCACCCATTTGGCGGCCGAGCTGTTCCGCCTGATGGCGGGCATCGAGGCGACGCATGTGCCGTATCGCGGTAGCGCGCCGATGATGACGGACCTGTTGCCTGGGCGGATCGACTACGGGTCGGACAATTTGCCCTCCATCCTGCCCCACGTACGTTCCGGCGCGCTGGTAGGCATCGGCGTAACCAGCACCGCACGTTGGCCGGCTGCGCCGGACATTCCCGCTATCGCCGAAACCTTGCCCGGTTACGAGGTTACCGCATGGTTTGGGTTGGTAGCGCCGCGCGGCACTCCACCGCAGGTCATCGCGCGCGCCAACGCGGCGATGCGCGCGGGGTTGAGCAAGCCTGAACAGGTGTCGCGCCTGATGGAACTCGGGGCCGCGCCGATCCCCGGCACTCCGGAGGAATACCAGGCGCGCAACGTGCAGCAATTCGCGCGACTGGGTGAATTGATCCGCCGGGTGGGTATCCGAGCGGAATAACAGGCAAATGGAGGCCAGGACGGGGTGGCGCCCGGCGTTGCCGGGCGCCACCCCCAGCTTACGCTGCCATTCGATTCACGCGGCTTTCCGCGATCTGCGTCAGCTTCGAATCCGCCGCTTTCTCCTCCTGCAGGTTTTCGTCCAGCACCGAAGCGCAGTCGGCGCGCCCCAGCTGCTTGGCAAAGGCGATGAGCGTGCCGTAGCGGGTGATCTCGTAATGCTCCACCGCCTGCGCCGCGGCCAGCATCGCGGCATCGCAGACCTCGGGATCGCCGCAATCGCTCATGACCTCCTTGGCCTCCGCCAGGATGCCGTCGATGGCGGGGCAGTTTACCGCCTTCACTGGCTGGCCATGCATGCCGAAAACCTTCTCGACGCGCGTCACCTGGGTCTCGGTCTCACGCAGATGCGCTTCGAACGCCTGGCGCAGCGAGGCGTCCGACGCCTTCTCGATCATCGTCGGCAGGTTTTTGATGATCTGCTTTTCCGCGTAATAGATGTCCTGCAGCATGTGGACAAACAAATCGTCGAGCGTTTTGATAGGGCTGGAAAAAAGGCCCATGGTGATCCCCTTCGTGCAAGTGTGACGCCGGGCCTCGGCCGCTCCGATCCAGGCCTGCTTGCAAGGTAGAACGGGCCTAAAAGTTGCGCCCTGAGCGGCTAGGACGGCACTTTTTCGGCACGCAACAGCGTCAGGTAGTCGGGCGCCGGGAAGGCGAATGGCGGCGGGCGACGCAATGTGGCCTCCGCCGCAATGCGTCGTAGCAGCCGGGCGGCGGTGGCGACGTCCGGTTCGGCCCATACGGCGCCGGCCACGTCATAGGTCATCTGAGGGTCCAGCGCCGGCAGCAGCGTTACCGGCACCTTGTGGGCGCCGGGCGCGTCCATGAAGTCCAGATTTCCTGACCAGGCCGTGGCGACCACCGGCCGGCCGAGCGCCAGGGCTTCCGCGAGGGTGAAGCCGAAGCCTTCCGCCCGGTGCAGTGAGACCACAACGTCGCAAGCCAGGATCAGGGCGGACAGCTCGGCTTCGGGCATCGAGACGTCCAACACGCGGACATTTGGCCGGGCCGCGGCGCGGGCCGCGATCTCGCGCCACGCCGCACCGGCGCGGGCGGTGTTGTACACCTTCAGCAGCAAGATGGATTTTGGGTCGTCGCCGAAGGCCTGTTGATGGGCGGCGATGCTGGCGGCGGGATTCTTCCGCGCGATGGAGGAAGCGGCATCGAAGATCTGCAACGCCACGAAAGCATCGGAAGGCAGGCCGAAACCGTCCCGGCCGGTGGCCGCCGGCGGTGCTGGAATGACGGGGTAGGCCACCACCCGAACCGGAACCGGGCCATCGAAGGCCGCCGCTGTAAAACGAGAGGCGGCCCAGATCTCATGGCAGCTGGCGAAGCCGCGCTGCCAGTCGGCGGGCAACACCGGCAGCTCCCAGTTCCACACCGCAATGACCCGCTTCCCCGCCACTGCCCGGCGCCCCAGCACCGTCAAGGCCCACGGCAGCATCGGCCCGTTCACATGCACCAGCAACGTACCGGGGCCGGCGGCGACCACCGGCGGCTCGGTATTCTCCTGGGCGGGAGGCGCCCCTTGGCGAAGCGGCCCCGTCAGGTCAGCCGTCGCCGCATCCAGTCCACGCAGGCCCAGCCCTTGCTGCAAGCGGCGCGCGGCCATGCCGAGCCCGCTCGGCGCGCGAAAATAGCCGCAATGGATGAGCGGCGAATCCACCATCGGCATTGGACGGCTGATCCGCGGCGCCCGCAGCGCCATGAACCCGAACAGGGCTTCCCGGCGCATGCGTCGTGGCAGGAAGCTCCAGGTACGACGGAGCAGGCTCACATCTCGGCCGGCGCGGGCTTCACCGCCTTAAGGACCCACATCGCCCACGCAACGGCCCGGCTGCGACTCACACCGAAGCAGCACTGGCACCAGACGGAACCGCGCAGCTCCGCAATCATGGGGCCGAGCATCCAGCATGTCCGGACCGTGGGGAAGGTCGTCGATACAATAGCGATGCAGATGTTTGAATTCGATTTGGTCCTCGACAGCACTCGCCATGCCTTCGCCGGTGAAGCAGAGGAATTGTTTTGACTGATGTACTCCGAATTTGCCGTCCTTTGAGGTATGGACTGGCCCTCCTGGTCCGTTGCTTGCCACAGTATTAAACCTCTTGAAAGCATACAAGGCTTGGTAGGGCTAAGGATAGGCGCGAATCCGATCTGCCGCCAGAGGTCTTTGCCAACACCGCCCCGTGCCCTAGAGGTGCGTGCAGCGCGCCGGGACGGTCCTGGGCCATGCTTCGTTGGGGTGGTTCGATGGATATCCGGGGCCGCGACGCCTCCCCCTCGCTGCTGGTGGATCTGCGCAGCTGCTACGAAGGCTTCGCCGGAATTCCGCAGGAAATGCGGCTGCTGTTCGCGCATCTGACGGATATGCCGTTCCGTCGCCTGGGGGGACTTGCCTCCGGCATTCACCACCGTGCCCCGCGGGAACGGGCGCCGCGCTCGACCTTCGAGAAGGTGATGCAGCAGACCCGGATGATCATCGCGCAGGACAGCAAGCGGCACCCGCTGCCGCTGGCGATGCGGCTGCTGCCGAAGCGGCTGCGCAACCGCCTGCTGTATCCGTTTTCAGCGCTGGTCACTGCGCATCGGGCGGAAACCCTGGACCGGCCGATCGACCCGGAGCTCTTCGAAGATTACCTCTGGACCCGGTTGTTCGACAAAACCCTGCCGCCGGAACGGCGCGATATCATCGGGCGTGCTGAATTCTTCGCCACCGAGATCGGGCATGAGAATGCGCGCCATCTGGCGATGCTGCCCGCACCCTTAGCCAAGCGGTTGGACTGTACAGGCTGGGACATCTTCCTGGCGGCCAGCGTCTCGCCCTACGCCATTCCGCCCAGCACCCACATGGTCGTCCGCTATTACGACGCCCTGCCGCTGACCAGCCCGCACACCATCGGTGACGCCTGGCCGCACGCCACCTCGCATGGTCGCATGATGGAGCGCAACATGGCCGCCGGCGCCACCTTCGTCTGTGATTCGGAACCGGTGCGGGAGGATGTGCTGAAGCTCTTCCCGGAGGCGGAATCGCGCGTCCTCACGATTCCCGCCCTGCTATCCGCCGACTTCCGGCCGGAGCAGGCGGCCTGGCCCGCGGTGCAGGAAATCCTCGTCCGCCGTGCCAGCGCCAAATCCGCCGGCACGGCCGCGCCGCCGGCGGAGGGGACGCGGCTGGTGATGGCGGTCTCCACGCTGGAACCACGGAAGAACTACATGAAGCTGTTCGACGCCTTCGAGATGGCACAGCAGATCAGCAAGCAACCGATGCGGCTGGTTATCGTCGCCAATCCGGGCTGGCGCTCGGATGCCGAGATGGCGGCGCTGAAGCAGTTGGTGCGGCGGGGCGCTGCACACCATCTCTCCGCCGTGCCGCTGCCCGAGCTTCGGCGGCTCTACTCGGCCGCCCACTGCGTGGTGTGCCCGAGCCGCGCAGAGGGGTTCGACTATTCCGGGGCGGAAGCCATGGCCTGCGGCACCCCGGTCATCGCCTCCGACATTCCTGTGCATCGCTGGGTCTATGGCGAGGCGGCGGATTACTTCGATCCCTACAGCGCCGAGGCGATGGCCGACCTGATCGCGCAGTTCGCCGAGTTACCGGCGCGGGGCGGCCATCTGGCGCAGTTGGGCGACAGCGGCTTGCGACGGGCGCGGCTCTACAGCCCGTCCGTGCTTATGCCGCGCTGGGAGGAGCTGTTGATGCGGCTGGGCCGCGCTCCTGGTTCGGCCGCCGCCATGCCAGGGACGCTCCCCTCGCGGGACCGTGGCAAGCGGGATGCCGTGGTCGGTCACAATTAGGTTGGGCTGGGAAACGGGTCTTTTTAGATGGCGTCCTGCCAGCGCCACATCGTCGAGCCGTGCCCGCGACCCGGGCGGCGGGTGCTGTGGAAGCCGCATGCGACGCTGATGCGAGTGCTGAAAATCACGCCCCCGTCACCCGCCAGATGACATCACCCACATCATCCGCCATCAGCAGCGAACCATCCGGCCCAATGGTAACGCCGACGGGTCGGCCATAGGAAACCTTCTCGTCCGGCGCCAGGAAGCCGGTCAGGATATCGCGCGAGGGGCCCGAGGGGCGGCCATCCTCGAAGGGCACGAAAGCAAGCTTGTAGCCGCTCAGCGTGCTGCGGTTCCACGATCCGTGCTGGCCGATGGCCATGCCTTCCGGAAAGCCGGGCAACGTGCCGGAGGGCACCCAGCACAGCCCCAGCGACGCGGTATGGCCGCCCAGCGCATAGTCCGGCGTCAGCGCCCTGGCGACCATTTCCGGGTCTTGCGGCACTCGGTCGTCCACCACCCGGTCCCAATAACAGTAGGGCCAGCCGTAGAAGCCGCCATCGCGGACGGAGGTGAGGTAGTCGGGCGGCGTTTCATCGCCCAGGCCGTCCCGCTCGTTGACCACGGTCCACAGCACGTCCGTCCTCGGTTCCCACGCCAGACCGACGGCATTGCGCAGGCCGGTGGCAAAGACGCGGCTGGTGCCCGTCGTCAGGTCGAGCTCCCACACGGCGGCGCGGCCTTGCTCCACCTCCATCCCATCATCGGCGATGTTGGTCAGCGAGCCCACGCCCGCATAGAGCTTCGTACCGTCCGGGCTAGGTAGCAGGCTGCGCGTCCAGTGGCCGCCAGGCTTGAAGTCGATGATTTTGCGCCCCGGCCCCTCGATACGGTCGGCGCCGGGGGCGTAGGGGAACACCACCACCCCATCGGTATTGCCGACGTAGAAGTGCTCGCCCAGAAGGGCCATGCCGAAGGGCTGGTTGAGGCCGTCCCTGAACACCTGTTGCACCTCGGCCACTCCATCGCCGTCGCTGTCGCGCAGCAAGGTGATCCGGTTTGCGCTTTCGCCCACGGCACCGGCGCGACGCAGGGTGCTCACCATGGCGTAGTCGAAGACGCTGCGCATGGCGGTGCGCGGCACTACGCTCGCCTCCGCCACCAGCACATCGCCATTGGGCAGGACGTGGATCCAGCGGGGGTGCTTCAAGCCGCGGGCGAAAGCGTTGACCTTCAGCCCCGGCGCCGCCACCGGCATTTGCCCTTCCCCCCAGCCCTGCGCCGTGGGCATCTTCAGCGTCGGGATGGCGCCTTGCGGCTTCGCGGTAGGGATGGTGGGCGCGGCGCCCCAGGCCGGCGTCGGAATGCCGTCCCGCAGGCGCCGCAGGCCCAGAGCCGTGCCGCCGACCAGGGCGACACCGCGTGCAAACAGGCTGGAAAAGCTCAAGGACCGACCTCCGAAAACACGATGATAGCCCGTGCCGCCGCCGCAACGAAGCGACGCCGTCGTAGCCTGGACGGCTCCGCGAAGGCGGCGAACCGAGCTTCGGTGTTGTCTTCCGCGCCGATCCCGCAGTTTGCATTGCAACCAAGCCCACGCATTGGCGTCATACCGCTGGGCGGCGCGGACATGGAATGGTGAGGCCAAAGCCTTCGTGGCTGATCCGCATCGTCCCGTGGGCGTCGCCAGTTGCGTCTTTGGAGGGCAGATGAGCCGCATCGTGGTTGTATCGAATCGCGTGCCGACCGGCGGCCCCGGCACTCAGCCGGCGGGCGGCTTGACCGTCGCATTGCAGGGAATGATGCAGAACCGGGGCGGGCTGTGGTTCGGCTGGAGCGGCGACGTGACCGAGACCTCGCGAAATGCGCCAACGCTCGAGCGCCGGGGCGAGGTGGATTACGCCACCATCGACCTCACGGCTGCCGAGCATGGCGGCTATTACACCGGCTATTCCAACGACGTGCTTTGGCCGATGCTGCACAATCTGCCGCAGCATATGAATTTTCGGCGGCCCGATCTCGACCACTACATGCGGGTCAATCGCCGCTTCGCCGACCACCTGATCCCGCTGCTCCGCGCAGACGACGCCATTTGGGTGCACGACTATCACCTGATGGCGCTTCCCGGCGCTTTGCGTGCTCGCGGCGTGGCCAACCGGGCAGGGTTCTTCCTCCACGTCCCATTTCCTGAGCCGACCGCCCTGGCGGCCGCACCAGGCATCGGTGGCGTCCTGAAAGAGCTGGTTGGTGCCGACCTTCTCGGCTTTCAGACCACCACGGATCGCGACAATTTCGCCGCCACGGCCGCCGCGCTGCTCTCAGCCGAACGAGTGGACGACCACCACCTCGAACTGGGCCAACATCGCCTCAGGCTCGGCGTCTTCCCGGTGCAGGTGGACGCGCACGACATCGCGCGCACCGCCGCCGAGGAGATGGAGCGGCAGCCGTCGCGTCGCCTCGCGCAATCCATCGCCGGGCAGTCGCTGCTGCTCGGCATCGATCGCATGGACCCTACCAAGGGCCTGCCGGAGCGGCTGGATGCCTATGGCAGGCTTCTGGCGCGACGGTCGCCGCGCAGCACAACGCTGCTGAATATCGCCCCACCTTCCCGCCAGGAAGTGCCGGCTTACCGACAATTGCGTCAGCAACTGGAAGAAGTTGCGGGCGCCATCAACAGCGCCCATGGTGAGCCGGATTGGACGCCGCTGCGCCTTGTGGCCAAGCCACAAAGCCGCAACACCCTGGCCGGCTTCATGCGCCTGGCACGCGTTGGCGTGGTGACGCCGCTGCGCGACGGGATGAATCTCGTCGCCAAGGAATTCATCGCGGCGCAGGACCCGGAGGATCCCGGGGTGCTGATCCTGTCGGTGTTTGCCGGCGCAGCGGCCCAGTTGCGCTCCTCGCTGCTGGTCAACCCGTACGATGTGGACAGCATCGTCGATGCGATGCATTCCGCGCTAGACATGCCACTCGCGGAACGGCGCGAGCGTTGGTCCGATGCCTGGGCCGCGATCTCGAACAAGGGGCCGGACGAGTGGGGCAGCGGCTTCGTGCAGACGCTTCTGGGCGACAACCTATCCACCATGCCCACGGTCGGCCGCGCCTGATGCTGGCGTGAGGCGGGGCGGGCCAGTCGTGGAATGTGCGCTGAGGCGCTTCGTAGCCAGTTCGCGCTTTCGCCAGGAGGGTGCAGTGATGACCGATCTGGACGGCACGGCGCTGCATGAACGGGAAGGCCGCGCTGTGATACCGAGCGAGGTGGTGACGGGATTGAAGGCGGTTCGGGCGAATGGCCCGCGCATTATTCTCAACACGTTGCGCTTCCCCGCCAACGTCGTCCGCAGCTTCGGACGGGAATGGTACGATATCCACGGCGGGCCGCTGCCTCTGGTGTCGCTCAACGGCGGCATCGGCGGCATGATCGACGCGACCCCATGTGGCGCGATGGGGTTCGCAGAAGTCTTCGCACAGGTGCTTTCGCACTTGGAAATCGAGGCCGTGCTGGAAGAGCTGGAGGCCGAAATCCAGGCGGGTGCACTCAAGCCGCTGCTTTTCTTCCACCCCCGCGAATGGCATCGGGGCGAAACCCTCTGGACGCCGGAGGGGTGGCGTATCGCGGAACTGCGCCACCGATTTCCGCACGCCGACCGGGTGATCTCGACCACGCTGGGCGAGTTGCGGGAGGAACTGCTTGGCCGCGACATCTGTATGATGCTCATGCCGCGTGGCGAGCAGCCGATCTACCGGCAGCAGCAGCGCCGCGACTTCTTCACGGGGGCTGGCGCGGACAAGCTGACCGGTGCCGTGCGTATGACTCAGGCGCTGGGCATCGACCTGGCGGAATCGATCGGTGCCGGCGATACGGCGATGGACGTTTTCCTCAAGGGGACTGGCCTCGCCATCCGGGTCGGCGCCCCGGACCTGGCCTATTCCGGTCTGGCGGGAAGCATCGACGTGCCGCATTCGACAGGCTTCGGCGAGGCCATGCGCACCTTGGCCGCGCTTCTCAGCGAGACATGACGAGCGCCGTTACGGCCCCGGCCGCTGCGGCGGCAACATACGGTCCAGCAACCCGTCCCGCCGGATCGCGACGTGCCAGACCGTGCCGGCAATGTGCAGGAACATCAACGCGTAGACGACGAACTGGCAGTAAACGTGAATGGTGTCGGCCAGCACGCCCAGCGGATCGTTCTTCGGCAGCCCCGGCAACGGAATGCCGAAGAACGGAACCGGCTGCCCGTTACCGGCGATGAGGTAGCCGGTGACCGGCATCACGATCAGCACCGCGTATAGCAGCCAGTGGGTCGTCGCCGACAGGAACCGCAATCCCCACGGCTCGGTGCTTGAAAGGGGCGGCGGCGGATGCGCAAAGCGCCACGTCACCCGCGCGACGATCAGGAAAAAGATGGTGATGCCAAAGGATTCATGCAGCAAGTACCAGAAGACCCGGGTAGGCCCCGGCGGGAAATTCTCCGCCACCCAGACGAAAGGCAGCATGAGGAACAGCAGTGCCGTGGTGATCCAATGCAGCAACTGGGCGGTGGCGGTATAACGTGCGGCCATGAGGAATATTGATCCAGGATGACGGAAAAAGATACCGGCGCCGTGGCCGTCTGCACCCTGGTGAAGGGGCGTGAGGCGCATCTGCACGACCTGCTGGCGGGGCTGGCGCGCGGCACCCGCCTGCCGAAGTGTTGCGTCGTGGTGGAGATGGGCCCTCGGCCGACTGCCCTGCCGTCGATGCCGTTCCCCGTCCTGCTGCACCACATGCCGTCGGACGGGTTACCGTTGGCGGCGGCGCGCAACGCGGCGGCCCGCCTGGCCGGCACGCCCGGCCTCATCTTCCTCGATGTGGACTGCATCCCGGCGGCGGGGCTGGTCGCTGCGCTGGCATCGGATATCGCGGCCGCCGACGCGCTGATCTGTTGCGAGGTCCGCTACCTGGCGGCGGCGGATCGCGGCCTGGACGAAGCCGCGATGCTGGCCCGGGGCCGCCCTCATCCAGTTCGCGATTTCCCCCAGGCCGGGCTGCGGCCGGAGCCGAATGCGGGGCTGTTCTGGTCGCTCGCATTCGCCATGCGGCGGAACAGCTTCGAGCGGCTCGGCGGCTTCGACCATGGTTTTACGGGTTACGGCGCCGAGGACACCGACTTCGCATTTCGCGCCCGCGATGCCGGGCTGCCGCTGCTTTTCACCGGCAACACCCGCGCGTTTCACCAGCATCATGCGATCCACGATCCGCCGCTGCACCACTTCGCGGACATCGTGGCCAACGCCAACCGGTTCCGGGCGCTGCACGGGATCTGGCCGATGGAGGGATGGCTGGATGCGTTTGCCCGGATGGGACTGATCAAGCCGCCCGTCGGCGAGCCGCCGCTGCGCATCCTGCGCCTGCCCACAGCGGGGGAAATCGCGGCCTCGGTCTGCCCGCCGGACCGCTGCTACTGATTTTGCGCCAAATCATCAATGAAGGCGGCCGCGCGGGTGAGGGCCTGCGGATCGTACAGGGCGGCGATCCGTGCTGGGTCCAACGCCAGCGCTTTATCCAATAGCGCCGGCCACGCCCCGGCCGGTGGCCAGCCCTCCAGGCTCAGGGCGGCGCCAAGGTCCCCCAGCCGCCGCGCTTTCACCCCCTGCTCATCAAACGGTCGCGGTTCGGGGATGCAGATAAAGCGTTTGCCCAGCGCCGCCACCTCCGCCAGCAGGCCATCGCCGCCGCCGCCGATGACGATGGCGGCCGTGGCCAGGATCGCCTGCACATCTTCGCGCCAGCCCAGCAGTATCAGGTTTTCCGGCAGTGGCGCAGCACCATCCGAAACCGGCCCAAGCACGATCCAGCGCCTGCACGGCACCGCCCTTGCGGCAGCAATCAATGCAGCGCGATCGCCGCCTGATCCGCCACGGCCGAAGACCACGGCAATGTCCTCGCCTCCCCGCGGCGCTGGGCCCGAGGGGGTCAGGAAGCCGGCATGGAAGGTTTTGTCCAGCACCCAGCGAGCCGTATCCGTGGCCTCCAGCGCCGCGGGATAGGGGGCCAGCAGGGCGCGGGCGGCGCCGAAGGCGGCGAGATGCGGCGCATCCTCGCGGCTCCCTGCCAGCCGCACGTACAGTACCGGCGTGGAGCACAGCCGGGCCAGCATCGCCACCTCCACCGACACATCCACCACCATCAGCGCCGGCCGCGCCTCGGCAATCCACCCGGCGATGCGAGCGGTGCGGGCGCGCAACCCCTCATGTCCGATCGGCGCGTAGTGCAGGCTAGGGGCAGTGCCGGTACCGCCCGCATCGTCCGGCAGCTCCACGACGGGGCAGGTCGCTTTGCCCGGCGCGGTGCCGAGCAGCACGCAGGGGTGCCGTAGCCGTGCGGCCAGCGCCGCCGCGCGCTGCCAATGTCCGGCGCCATGGTGGTGCACGTAGTAGCCGATGTGCTTCACGGGACAGGCACCTTGGGCGCGGCGTCGATCCGCCGTGCCCGCGCCGCCGGGGCGGGGGGGGCCATCCAGGTCTAGGCGGCCGGTCATCGGTATCACCCCATCCGAGCCTCGATCTCGTCGCAGATACACCGGGCCAGGTGCTCGATGTTGTGGTAGCCGGCGGCCGCCAGATGCCGGGGTGGGGGCCGCGCCGCTCAGACGGCAGTCATGCAATCTCACGCCAGAAGCGCTTCCAACGCCGTCGTCGCGGCGCCGATCTCCTGCTGTCGGGCATGCAGCGGCGACAAGGTGGGCTCGATGCGCGCCACGTAGGCGATGTCGTTGGGGCAGTCCGCGGGCGGGTCAGCCGCGTAGGTCAGTCGCAGCGACCGACGCCGGTTCAACAAGGCCTGCCAGTGGCCGGCTTCGGGCATCAGATGCGGTGCCCCCGTTTCGGCCAGCTCGCGCCACCGCCGCATCTCAGCCGCCATGCCGCCGGCGGCGCGTCCATCCTCCCGGACCGACACGGCGGTCCACACATCGGGGTCGTGCCGTAGCCGGCCGCCCTGCCGCTCCACCGCCGCCACCAGGGCATTGTCCTCGCCGGTGGGAATCGGCGGCACGCCGCCGGCGGCTTCGTGGGCGGCCAGGGTCAGGGCCAGGCTGGCACCGGTGTGGTCGCCATGCCGCGGCCACGGATCATGCGGCAGGGGGTCGATCCGCTCAGCCAGCGCCCGCACCCCCGCCCAGTACCGCGCCACTCGCCCCCGGGTTAGCCGCAGCCAGTCCGGAACCCCTTCCTCGGGCAGGCGAATTTCGCCGCCAACCGCTTCGCAGCCCGCCTCGATGGCGCGCAGGTTGGCCGCGAGCCAATGCGGCGGCGGCGCGGTGTCGGCATCTGTGCTCACCAGCACGCCATCGGCGCCGCCGAGCCACTTGGCACCGGCCGCCATAGCCAGGCCGCGGGCGACACCGGCGTTGGCACGGCCGGTCGGCAGCGACACCTCCTCGACGCGCAATTCGATGCGGCGAGCGGCCATCCGCGCCGCCTCGGCCGTGCCATCGATGCAGTTGTTGGCGAGCACCAACAGGCGCGGACGAGACTCGATCGTCTGCCGGTCCAGAGCCGCGATCAACGCCGGCAACGTGGCCGCCTCGTTGCGCGCTGGGACGCAGACGACGCACGGCCTCATGCGGTGGCGACACCGCTCGGCGCCAGCATCTGCCGATACACAGCCTCGTACCCATCGATCATGGCCCGCACGTCGCAAAGCCGTTCTGCCCGTAGCCGGCAGGCAAGGCGCGACAGGGACGCGGCCTGCGGCAACGCCCGGGCCAAAGCCGCTACATCGTCGGCCGGAACCAGCCGGCCGGTCTCCTCATCCAGCAACTCCGGCAGCGCGCCGCGCGCGAAACCGGCGACCGGCGTGCCGCAGGCCAGCGCCTCCGCCACCACCAGCCCATAGGGCTCCGCCCACCGCGGCGTGATCACGGCGACCGAAGCCTGGGCGATCTCCCTGGCCAAGGCAGCATGATCGAAATGGCCGAGATAGGTCACGTTGGGCCCCAGCGTCGGTGCGATGGCCTCTCGCCAATAGGCGGCGTCGTTTTGCGGGCCCACGAGGCGCAGCGGCATGCCGGCAAGGCGCGCGGCGGCGATGGCCAGATGCGCCCCTTTTTCCGGCACGAAGCGGCCGTACCACAACGCGACGGGATCCCGGGGCGCTTCCAGTTGCGCCGCAAACTGGCCCAGTTCGATCCCATTCATCACGACGCCGTCCAGCGCGATGCGGC
>CAXTJY010000033.1:4644-13713 GCA_964244395.1 uncultured Rhodovarius sp. | reverse complement strand
TCAACATGTGGGCCTCGGTGAATTGGGACCTGCTGCGCTTCATCAAGCTGCTGCCTTTCCTCTCGCTGGAGCCGCCGCCGCCGCGATACGGCCTGCATCTACCGCCGTTGCAGGATGGTGGCTGGTGGCTGATGGCGGGGTTCTTCCTCACCTGCTCCATCCTGCTGTGGTGGGTGAACATGTATCGCCGGGCGCGGGCCGTCGGCATGGGCACCCATATCGCCTGGTGCTTCGCCTCCGCCATCTGGCTGTACCTGGTGCTGGGCTTCATCCGACCGCTGGCGATGGGATGCTGGTGTGAGGCGGTGCCCTTCGGCTTCAACGCGCATCTGAACTGGACCGCGGCGTTTTCCGTCCGATACGGCAATCTGTTCTACAACCCGTTCCACATGCTTTCGATCGTCTTCCTCTTCGGCTCGACGATGCTGTTCGCCATGCATGCCGGCACCATCCTGGCTGTGGCGCGCTTCGGCGGTGAGCGGGAGACGCAGGAGATCGTGCATCGTGGCACGGCGGCGGAACGGGCCGCCATCTTCTGGCGCTGGACCATGGGCTTCAACGCCACTTTCGAGAGCATTCATCGCTGGATCTACTGGTTCGCCTTGCTGTGTCCCTTGGTCGGCGGCATCGGCATCCTGATGACCGGCACGTTGGTGGATAACTGGTTTCTGTGGGGGGTGCAGCACGGGCTGGCGCCGGGATATCCCGCCGTGCCAGGCCTGCCCGACCTGCCGCCGGCCGAAGTGCTGCAGCAGCTGTACGAACGCAGCGGGGCGGCGCTGCCATGAGGGTGGGCCCGATCCTGCTGGGCGCCGGCGTGGCGGCCGTCGCCGCCTTCATGCTGTTGGTGCCGGATTGGGAGCGGCCGGGCATGGCGCGGGAGGTCGGGCCCCGCGCCCTGGCAATGGACGACTTTGCGCCGCCCGCCCGCCGGAACGCCGCGCCGGACCGCCCGGCTGCCCCCCTGCCCGCGGTGCCGGACGACCCACGCCCCGCCACCGAGGCATTCCGCAATGTGCAGGTGCTGACGGAGGTGGATGCGGCCGGCTTCATGCGCTTGCAACATGCCATCACCGCCTGGGTGGCTGCGGAGCAGGGCTGCAGCTTCTGCCATTCCGGCGCGGACTACGCCGCAGAGGACAATCCGCGCAAGCAGGCGGCGCGGGCCATGCTGCGCATGGTGCGTCAGGTGAACAGTGATTCGTCTGGCCATGTCGGGCAGCTCGGCGTCACCTGCTATACCTGCCATCAGGGCCAGCCCGTGCCGCCCGATGCCTGGCGCCCCGGCCCGGCGCAGCGGCAGGTCGCCCAGGTCGCGCGGCAGGACCAGTGGAACGAGACGGCAAGCAACGTGCGCGACTTCTTCCCCGACGCCGCCCTGGCGCATTACCTGTTGCAGGAGACGCCAGGCCTGGTGCAGGCGCGTGCGGCCCGCGCGCCCGCCCAGGTCGGCAGCGCCATCGAGATCAAGCGGCTCTACGAGGCGATGATGCAGATGGCGGACGGCATCGGCGTAGGCTGCGTGCACTGCCACAACAGCCGCGCCTTCACCGATTGGCAGCAGAGCACGCCGGCGCGCTGGGCGGGCTTCTCGGGCATCCAGATGACCCGCGCCCTGAACCGCGACGTGCTGCTGCCCTTGGCGGCGGAGCTGCCGCAGCTTCGCCCGCATCCGGGCGTGCCGCTCTCGCCCAGCATGCCGGAGGCCGATGCGCGCTGGCGTGGCGGCAATGCGCTTTTGACCTGCGCGACCTGCCACCACGGCCTTCCGGTGCCGCTGCATGGCGCCGATCTGCTGTCCGACCACCCGGCCTTGCGGGGCGCATCGCGATGACCTGGCAGGAATTCAAGGAAACGCTGGACGTTACGCAGCTCTGCGTCGACGGCTTCCTGCTCGGATTTCTGGCGCTGGTCTGGTATCTCCGGCGCGAGGATAAGCGGGAGGGCTATCCGCTGGAACGGCCGGCGCCCGAAGGCGGACGCGACAAGGTGGGCTTTCCACGCCCGCCGCCTCACAAATACTTCGAGACGATGCATCACGGCCTGGTCCGCATGCCGCACGACACGCTGGAGGGTGGTGAGGTCGATCATCCTGTGCCCAGCACCCTGCCCTTCATTGCCGCGACCCCGGCCTGGCGCAGCCGGTACAGCGGGATCGGCATCGGCGTGCCTCTGGAACCGGATGGCGACCCGTTGGTGGACGGCGTGGGGCCTGCGGCCTTCAGCGCGCGGTCCGACGTTCCGCTCCATCTGCGCGACGGCTCGCCGCAGGTCATCCCGCTGCGAATCGCCCCGGATTGGTGGGTCGCGCAGGGCGATGTGGACCCGCGCGGGATGCGGGTCATAGCGGCGGATGGCATGGTGGTGGGGCAGGTCGTGGATCTGTGGGTGGACCAGGGCGTGCGCATCCTGCGCTACCTGGAAGTAGCCCTGGGCATGGAGGGTAGGCGGGTACTGCTGCCGATCTACTTCGTCGACGTTCGCCGCCGCCAACGCGAGGTCCGGGTCACTGTGCTGCGCGGCAGGCAATTCGATGGGCTGCCCAGCCTGCGGGATCCGCTCAGAGTGACGGCGCGGGAGGAGGACCGCATCAACGCCTATTTCGCCGGCGGCACGCTCTACACGTGGCGACGGCCCAAGGGCTCGGGACCCTGATGCGCGAGCATACTGCATGGGAAGGCCGGCCGAGTTGGCGGGGCCTGGCCGTCGGCCTGTTCCGCATGCATCTGGTGGCGCTGTATTTCATTCTGCTGGCGCTGGGCCGCACAGTGCTGGCCTTGCGCGGCGGTGCGAGCCTGCAGCGGGCGATGCCGCCAGCGATCAGCGTCCTGATTTTTGGTGCCGGTTGCCTGGCGCTGCTAGGATTGCTGGCCTGGGCCGTGCGGCGGACGACACTGTATCGCATCACCGACCGGCGGATCATCCTGCAGTACGGCGTCGCGATTTCGGCCACGCTGGCCATCCCCTATGGCGCGGTGGCGGAGGTGGCCTTGCGGGGAAGCCCGGGCCGGTTGCATGGGCCGGGGGGTGACATCTCGGTGCGGCTGAAACCCGGTCAGTCGATCGGCTACGTGCGGCTTTGGCCGCATGCCCGCCCATGGCATCTGGCGACGGCCCAGCCCATGCTACGGGCGGTGCCAGATGCGGCTTCCGTCGCGGCGATTCTGGTCAGGCTCACCCAGGCTGGGGTGTCGAGGATCGCGGAGGAGACGGAGCGAGACACCATCCTCCCTGGGCATGAGGCGGATTTGGTCGAGGAGGCGCCGCGGGCCGTCGTCAGATCAGCCGCGCCAGGATGAACATCACCGCCACGCAGCCCAAGGCGCACGCCAGTAACGAGGCCATCACTCTTGTCCGTCCATCAGTTTGCGTCGGGGCATCGATGCGAGGACTGGGCATTCACGGCCAACGCGCTTGGCGGAACAGGGTTGCCGTGCACCAGGCGGATGGAGCCCGGAAACCTTGTTTGGCAAAGCGTGTCGCCGATCCTAAGCTCAGCCCATCGGGACTTGGCCCGCAAGGAGGACGCTCGCTGTGACGGAAATGGAGGCCACACTCGACCGGCGCGACCCCGCGACCCTGACGCAGGCCGACATCGACCAGCGGGTCTTCAACCTCTACGACGAATATTGCCATGGGCAGATCGACCGCCGCGCCTTCCTGCAGCGGGCGGGGATGATTGCTGGCGGGCTGGTCATGGCGCAGGCGCTGCTCCCACAATATGCCCGGGCGCAGACGATTTCGTTCACCGATGAGCGGATGAAGGCGCGCTACGTTACCTACCCCTCCCCGGGCGGCTCCTCCGGCACCATGCGCGGCTACCTGGTGCAGCCGGCGGACCCCGGGCCGTTCCCGGTGGTTCTGGTCATTCACGAAAATCGTGGGCTCAACCCGTATATCGAGGATGTGGCGCGTCGGGCCGCGGTCGAAGGGTTCATGGCCCTGGCGCCGGACGGTCTTTCGCCGGTAGGTGGCTATCCCGGCAACGACGATGATGGGCGGGCGCTTCAGTCCGGCCTCGACCAGGCGAAGCTGCGTACGGACATGCTGAACAGCGCCCGCTTCCTGAAGGCGCATGCGCTCTCCACCGGCAAGCTGGGCGTCACCGGCTTCTGCTGGGGCGGCGGCACCACGAACTACCTGGCGGCAACGATGGGCGCCGACATGCAGGCCGGCGCGCCCTTCTACGGGGCGGCGGCGCCAGCAGCCGCGACCCCGGCGATCAAGGCGCCTCTTTTGCTGCACTTTGCCGAGCAGGACGCGCAGATCAACGGGATGTGGCCGGCCTTCGAGGAGCGGCTGAAGTCGGCCGGGGCAGCCTATGACGCGCGGATCTACCCCGGCACCCAGCATGGCTTTCACAACAACTCGACGCCGCGCTACCAGGAAGCCGCTGCCAAGCTGGCCTGGGAGCGCACGGTGGCCTTCTTCAAGCAGCACCTGGCCTAAGTGCCGAGGCCTCGCGGTCGCTCATGCGGCGGCGGGACCGGGGCACCGCCGATACGCCCGGATGCCAGAGCTGACGTGCATGGGATTGGTGCAGGATCGTAATTTGCCGGCCTGATTTGCTGGGCGGCATGCCCGTGCCACCGGCGACGTCGCATGGCACATTGCCGCAGAAGCCGGAGCCAACACCCCGCGATGCCACAAGACGCCCACGATCCCATTGCCTTCGAGCTGTTCAAGAACGCCCTGTTCTCCATTGCCGACGAGATGGCGCTGACCGTTCATCGCACGACCTATTCGGCGGTGCTGAAGGACAACATGGACTACAGCACCGCCTTCTGCGATGCGCAGGGGCGGCTGGTGGCACAGGGGCTCACCCTGCCCAGCCATCTCGGGTCCATCCCCGCGGCGCTGGCCGCAGTCATGGCCCGCTATGGCGACGACATGCATGAGGGCGACATCTTCGTCCTGAACGACCCCTTCGAAGGTGGCATGCACCTGCCGGACATTTTCCTGTTCGCGCCGATCTTCATCGATGGCCAGCGCGTGGCCGTCGCCGCTACCATCTGCCACCACACCGATGTCGGCGGCCGCGTGCCAGGCTCCAACGCATCCGACAGCACCGAGATCTTCCAGGAAGGGCTCCGCATCCCGCCGCTGCGCCTCTACGAGCGCGGCGTACCAAATGCCACGTTGCACATGCTGATCGAGCGCAATGTCCGCGTCCCGGCCAAGGTGTTCGGCGACCTCCGTGCCCAGCTCGCGGCCTGCACCATCGCCGACCGGGCCTTCAAGGCGCTGGTCAGGCGCTACGGCATCGAGACCACGACGGCCTTCATGGAAGGGCTGCTGGACTATTCCGAGCGGCTGACCCGGGCGGCGTTGCGCGAACTGCCGGACGGCGAATGGTCGTTCGAGGATTTCATCGACGATGACGGCGTCGAACTCGGCAAGCCCATCCCGCTGCGGGTGCGGGTGCAGAAGCGGGGCGATGCCATGCTGGTGGACTGGACCGGCACCAGCCCACAGGTAAAGGGCGCCATCAACAACACGCTGAGCTTCACCAAATCGGCCTCCTACTGCGCCATTCGTAGCATCCTGCCGGCCAACATCCCGAACAATGAGGGCTATTTCCGGGCCATCGATGTCATCGCGCCGGCCGGCACCGTGGCGCATGGCGTGATGCCGGCGGCCTGCGCGGCGCGCGGGCTGACCGGCTTCCGCATGGTGGATGCGATGTTCGGCGCCCTGGCGCAGATGCTGCCGGAACGGGTGGGCGCGGCCGGCGATGGCGGCAATATCGGCGTCTCGATCGGCGGCTGGACGGCGGCGCGGGCGCCCTTCATCTATGTCGACTTCACCTGCTCCGCCTGGGGCGGCCGGCCCTTCGCCGATGGCTGTGACGGCAACAGCCACATGTTCGCCAACATGGCCTCGCCCTCGGTCGAGGTGACGGAATCGGAGCAGCCGATCCAGATCCTGGAATACGAGTTCCTGCCCGACACCATGGGCGCCGGCGAGTATCGCGGCGGCGCGCCCTTCTGCCGCAGCTACCGCTTCCTGGAGGATGAGGGCGTGCTGCAGGTGCGGTCGGACCGGCGGACCCACCTGCCCTTCGGGTTGCTGGGCGGAAGCCCCGGCGCGCCCTCGATGAATTGGCTGACCCGCGACGGCACCACCGAGCTGCTGCCCTCGAAATTCTGCGTGACGCTGAAGCGCGGCGATGTCTTCCGGCTCGACGTGCCGGGCGGGGGCGGCTGGGGCGACCCGCTGGCGCGGGCGCCCTCGCTGGTGGAGGTGGATGTGCGCAACGGGCTGGTTTCCGCCGAAAGGGCGCGGCGCGACTATGGCGTGCTGACGGCCGATGGGGCGGTGGACGAGGCCGGCACCGAAGCCCTGCGGGCGTCGATGCGCGCGGGGCGCGGGCCGCTGCCCGCCATCTCGCGCGGGGCGGCGGCATGAACTGGCGCGTCGGCGCCGATATCGGCGGCACCTTCACCGACCTCGTCGCCATCGGCCCGGCGGGTGAGTTGCGCACCCGCAAAGTGCCGTCCTCGGTGGGCGATTATGGCCGCGCCATCGTGGAGGGCCTGGAAGCGCTCTTCGCCGATGCCGGCTTCTCCGCCGCGGAGGTGGATGAGGTGCTGCACGCCACCACCATCGCCTCCAACGCCATCCTGGAACAGAAGGGTGCCCGCACCGGACTGATCACCACCGCGGGTTTCCGCGACGTGCTGGAAATCCGCACCCTGCGCATGCCCAAGCTCTACGATCTGCGCTGGCAGAAGCCGCCGCCGCTGGTGCCGCGCCATTTGCGGCTCGGCGTGACCGAACGCGTGAATTTCCGCGGCGAGATCGAGACGCCGTTGGATGAGGCGGAGGTTGCGGCGGCGCTGGCCGCGCTGGTGGCTGAAGGCGTCGAGGCCATCGCCGTCTGTCTCCTGCACAGCTACGCCAACCCCGCGCATGAGCGGCGCATCGCCGAACTCGCGCAGCAGCACGCGTCGGGCATCCCGCTCTCGCTCAGCGTGGATGTGCTGCCGGAGATGAAGGAATACGAGCGCACCTCGACCACCGTCATCAACAGCTATGTCGGCCCGGTGATGGGCCGATACCTGGGGGCCCTGGGCCGCGACCTGCAAGGCGCGGGAATTACAGCACCGCTGCTCCTGATGCAGAGCGCCGGCGGACTGATGCCGGCCGCGGATGCCGCGCGGCTGCCGGTGCATGTCGTCGAAAGCGGCCCTGCCGCCGGGGTGATCGGCGCGCAAGCGCTGGCCCGGCGGGCCGGGTTGCCGCGCGTCATCTCCTTCGACATGGGCGGCACCACGGCCAAGGCCGGAATCATCGAGGATGACGAGGTCGCCCGCGCCAGCGAATACAGCGTGGGCGCCGGCATCATGGTCGGCTCGCGCCTGCTGTCCGGCGCCGGTTACCAGTTGAAGGTGCCGGCGGTGGATCTGGCGGAGGTCGGCGCCGGCGGCGGGTCACTGATCTGGCTGGACGCGGCGGGCGCCCCGCAGGTTGGGCCGGAAAGCGCGGGCGCCATGCCAGGGCCCGCGTGCTACGGCCTGGGCAACACCCAGCCCACGGTAACGGACGCCAATGTGGTGCTGGGCTACCTCAACCCCGAATACCTCGTCGGCGGCGCGTTGCGGATCGACGCGGCGGCCTCGCATCGGGCGATGACGGAAAAGGTGGCCGTGCCGCTGGGCCTGTCGGCCGAGGATGCGGCGCATGGTGCGCATCTGATTGCCGCCTCCAACATGATCCGCGCGATCAAGGCGGTGTCGTCCGAACGCGGCCGCGACCCGCGCGACTTCGCGCTCGTCGCCTTTGGCGGCAACGGGCCGATCTTCGCGGTGGGGATGGCGGAGGCACTGGGCATCAAGCGCGTGATTGTGCCGCCGGCGGCGGGGGTGTTCTCGGCCGTGGGCTTGCTGGCTTCGGACGTGGAAGTGCATCTCGCGCGCTCCTGGCGCCGGCCCACGCGCGGGCTGGATGCGGCGGCGTTGCGGGAAGCCGCCGGCGCCTTGGCGGATGAGGCGACCCGTCGGCTCGCGGCGCAAGGCTTCCCGCCGGCCCGCATGACTGTCACCCGGGCTGCGACGCTGCGCTACCAAGGCCAGTCTTTCGAATTGCAGGTCGCCCTGGACGACAGCGACGGGCCCGGTGAACTGGAGGAGAAATTTGGCGCCGAGCACGAACGCACCTATGGCCATCGCGCCGGCGAAGCCGAGCCGGTGGAGGTTGTGGCCTTGCAGGTCACCGGCCGCGGGCTGCCCGACCGCCCGCGCATGCCGGACCGTGTGCAGCGCGAGGCGACGACGGGCCCGGCCCCCGCGCCGCGCCGCGCCTATTTCGGCCGGGCGATGGGCTGGCGCGACACGCCCGTCCTGCCGCGCGCAGCCCTGGCGCAGTCGCGGCCCGGCCCCGTGATCGTCGAGGAGTACGACTGCACCTGCCTGGTGCCGCCCGGCGCAACCGCGGCGCTCGATGATTTTGGAAACATCGTCATCGACCTGGAAGCTTTGGCCTGAACCGGCCCCTCGGAGCCCAGCGCGGTGCGGCTACCGCATTCATGGCGCGGCTGGAAAGGACTTCACCACCCGGGCAGCAATAGACATTCAAGAAGCGCATTCGCGCCTGCCGAGCATAGTGCCACCAGGACGCCGTGATTGGGTGGGATCTCGATGCGACCGCGGCAAGGCTGAGTGAGAACCGGACAGGCAGCCAAAAGCTTTGGTTAGCGCGGCTGGTCCACAATCCGGACACCTCCCCGGTTCGCCACAATGAAACCGGAAGCGAAGCGCGGCGTCATACGATCGAACCGAACGAGGCGAGATCGATGCTGCTGCTACCGGACGCGGTCATCGCCACGCCGCACCTCGCCAGGCGCAGCCCGGGCTTCAGTCGCGGCGACCGGCTCCTGGCCGCGGAAATTCCCGTCGCCCTCAGCTACAACCGCGCCACCCATGCCGTGATGATGGCGACGCCAGATGCGTTGGAAGATTTCGCCGTCGGCTTCAGCCTCAGCGAGGGCATCGTCGCCGCCGCTTCGGACATACTGGATGTCGAGGTGATGGTGGTCAAGTGGCCGGTGGATTTCTTGCCGTCTTGATT
>CAXTJY010000033.1:0-4634 GCA_964244395.1 uncultured Rhodovarius sp. | reverse complement strand
GTCGAGGTGATGGTGGTGCAGGACGGGATCGATCTGCGGATCGAGATCGCCGCCGGGCATGAGGACCAGCTGGCGGCGCGCCGGCGCCGTATGGCGGGGCCGATGGGTTGCGGGCTGTGCGGCATCGAAACGCTGGCGCAGGCGGTACGCCCTTTGCCGGCCCTACCCACCGGCCAGCCCTTCCACGCCGATTGGGTGCCGCAAGCCATGGCCGCGATGGGTGCAGCGCAAGTATTGAACCAGATGACCCGCAGTCTGCATGCCGCAGGCTTCTGGCTTCCCGGCGCGGGGCTGATGGCACTGCGCGAAGATGTCGGCCGGCACAACGCCCTGGACAAGCTGTGCGGTGCCCTGGCGCGCTGTGGGGCGGACCCGGCTGAGGGCGCCGTGGTGTTGACCAGCCGTGTCTCGGTGGAAATGGTGCAGAAGGCGGCGATGCTGGGCTGCCCGGTGCTGATCGCCGTCTCGGCGCCGACGGCCCTGGCCGTCCAGGCGGCCCAGGATTGCGGGATGACCCTGGTGGCGGTGGCCCGCGGCGAGGAGTTCGAGGTCTTCGCGGGTCGTCTGCACGAGGCCGACGGGCCGTCTTCAATCAGGAATTGAGCCCTCCCGCGGGTCGACAGACAGCGGAGGAACCATGGTCTCGAACCAAACTTACCGTATTTATCGATGGCTAACCTGCCCTCCAGGGATGCAACCTGCGCGGTCATGACCCATTGATCACTTGGATCAAGGAGCACAGCGATGACCCTACCCCCGCCCATCCGCTTCACCGCGAGTGTCGAGACCATTGGCGGGGACGAGGCTGAGATCATCGCTCAAGTCAACGAGGTCTTCGACACCATCATGGAGACCACCTCGAAGGACTATGGCTACGCGGTGCGCGCCGTGCACGCCAAGGCGCACGGCATTTTGCAAGGCACGTTGACCGTGGCATCCGGCCTGCCGCGCGAACTGGCGCAGGGAATGTTCGCCACGCCCGGCGAACACCCAGTCTTCATGCGCCTGTCCACCAATGCCGGCGATATCCTCCCCGACGCGGTGAGCCTGCCGCGCGGCCTGGCGCTGAAGGTATTGGCGGTGGAGGGCGAACGCCTGCCCGGTGCGGAAGGCCAAACGCAAGATTTCGTGCTGGTGAACGGCCCGGTCTTTCAGGCCAAGACCACCGACAAGTTCCTGGGCAACCTCAAGCTGCTGGCGGCGACCACCGACCGGTTGGAGGGCACCAAGAAGGCGATGTCTTCGGTGCTGCGAGGCGTCAGCGGCGCCCTGAAAACGGTCGGCGTCGAAAGCCCCAAGATGCAATCGCTCGGCGGCGCCGCCAATGTCGATCCGCTGGGCGAGACCTATTTCAGTGTCACCCCCTTCCGCTACGGCGACTACATCGCGAAGTTTTCGATGGCCCCCGTCTCCGGCGACCTGCGTTCGCTTACCAAGACCGAGATCGACGCCACCGACCGGCCGGACGCGATCCGCGAGACGGTGCAAAGCGAGATGCAAGCCATCGATGGCATCTGGGAATTGCGGGTACAGCTGTGCCGCGATTTACAGAAGCATCCGATCGAGGACCCCACCATGGAGTGGAAGGAAGACGACAGCCCGTTTCAGACCGTGGCCACAATCCGCGTCGGGCCGCGGGACAGTTGGGATGCCGCACAGGTGCACGAGGTGGATGAGGGGATGCGCTTCTCGCCATGGATCGGGCTGGCCGCCCACCGTCCCCTGGGCAACATCAATCGGGCGCGCAAAGCGCCGTATGAGCATTCCGCCGGCTTCCGAGCGCAGTTCAACCGTTGCCCGATTCACGAACCTGGCCAGCGATGAAAAGCCTCATCTCCCGTTCGATGCAACCGATTCATGCCCGCGGCGTCCTTCCCGCATGGACATGCATCAGCCCGTTACCTCGCAGATCGAGCGCCTCCGCGAGGTTCTTCCGGGCATAGCGGCCCGCGCGGCGGCGTTGGATGCCGAGCAGGGCCTGTTGCCGGTCGAGGACGTCGATGACCTTGGTGGCGCCGGTATGCTGCTGGCCCCCTTTCCGCCTGAGCTGGGCGGAAGTGGTTGGGCGGGCGCCGCCTGCTACCAGGCACTGCGGCTGCTGGGCCGGACCAGCCTGCCGCTTGGCCGGCTCTATGAGGGACACGTCAATGCCGTGCGACTGGTCCTGCGGCACGGCACGATCGCGCAGCAGGAGGCCGCCGCGGCCGACGCGCGGGAAGGCCGGCTGTTCGGCGTTTGGAATACGGAATCGCCTTCCATCACCCTGAGCTTGCGGGAGGGCATGCTGCGTGGCGGCAAGATCCTGTGCTCCGGCGTCGGCGTGGTCGAGCGCGCTCTGGTGACCACACAGCAGGAACAGCTAGGCGGCAAGGGCCAGCAAATGCTGTTGGTCCCGCTGCCCCGGCACACCGTCCGCGCCGATCTCGCCCCCTGGACGCCGATGGGCATGCGGGCATCGGCCACCGGCAGCATCGACCTCGACGGCATCGCCGTTACCCAAGAGATGTTGCTGGGTGGGCTGGATGCCTATCAGACACAGCCGGATTTTTCGACCGGCGCCTGGCGCTTCCTGGCCGTGCATCTGGGCGGGCTGGAGGTCGTGGCCGAGCTGTTGCGTGCGCATCTGACGCGCACGCAGCGAGGCCGCGATCCGCATCAGGCGGCACGGCTGGGCCATGCTGTCGCGGCCGCCGAGACGGCACGCCTCTGGGTGCAGTCCGCCGCCAGCATGACCGAGCAGGACGGTGCCTATCCGGCCGACGTGATCGCCTATGTGAACCTTGCACGCGGCGTGGTGGAGCGGGCGGCGCTGGATGTGATGGAGGCCGCCCACCGCTCGGTGGGTTTGCAGGCCTTCATCCACCCCAACCCGCTGGAACGGCTGCTGCGCGACCTGTCCACATATCTGCGCCAGCCCGGGCCCGACAATGCGCTGGTCAGCGGCGCGGCGGCCGTTCTCAGATCCTCGGTGCCGGTGGGCGAGATGTGGCGGTGACTGCGGCCGAGTTCCTTCGCGCGGCGGAGCGTTTACCATTGGTTGGGCTGGAGGACCTGATCCCGCAGGGGAGCGTGGTCGTGCTGGCGCCGCATCCGGATGATGAATCGCTGGGCTGCGGCGGCCTGCTGTCGATGCTTGCGTCGGCGGGCCGACCCGGGCGGGTCGTCGTCATGTCGGATGGGGCCGGGTCACACCCGAACTCCCACAGCCATCCGCCATCCGTTCTGCGAGCGCTGCGACAGGCGGAGGCGAATGAGGCGGTGGCCCATCTCGGCACGCCGCCGCCCCTCTTCCTCGATTGGGGTGACGGCGATGTGCCGGATGCCGGGCCGCGCTTCGAGGAAGCGGTCGCTTCGGTTATCGACGCCGCCCGCGGCTTCGGTATGCTGGCCGCCACCATCGACCTCGACCCCCACAAGGACCATGTCGCCACCTGGGCCATCGCGCGGGAGGCGGCGAGGCGGAGTGGCCAACGCCTGCTGGGGTATGCGGTGTGGAGTTGGCGTCACCTTTACCCGGAAATGGCGCCGATCGATCCGGTCAGCGTTGCCGGCCCGCCACGCGGCCTGCGCCTCGATGTTGCGGCCGTGCTATCGGCGAAGCGCAGCGCGGTGATGGCGCATCGCAGCCAGACCACCCGGCTGATCGACGACGACCCCGAGGGCTTCATCCTGAGCGAGGCGGTGTTGGACGTGTTGCTGAGGCCGTTCGAGGTGTATCTGGAGGATATGGCGTGACGGAATCGCTGCCCGCCAGCTTCTTCGACGAGTTCTACGCCCAAGGCGAGGATCCTTGGGGGTTTTCCCGCCACGAGTATGAGCGCGACAAATACGCCGCGACCATCGCAGCTCTGCCGCGCGATCGCTATGCCAACGGCTTCGAGGTCGGCTGCTCCATCGGCGTGCTGACTCGGCAATTGGCGGAGCGGTGCGACCGCCTGCTGGCGATCGACGCGGTCGAAGCGCCGCTGCCCGCGGCCCGCGCCCGCACCGCCGACGCACCCTGGGTGACGGTCCGCCGCGGCCGCATTCCGGATAACTGGCCGGCGGAGGACACCTTCGACCTGATCATCCTGTCGGAGGTGCTGTATTATTTCAGTCCGGCCGACGTCGACATCATTGCCGCCAGCGTGCTGGGGTCCCTCGCACCGGGCGGCGACGTCGTGCTCGTGCACTGGCTGCCGCTCTGCGACCCACCCTACCCACAGACGGGCGATGCGGCGGTGGAAGGCTTTCTGGCGGCTGCCAGGGCGGCGCTACAGCCAGTCTCCAGCAAGCGCGAGCCGTTGTACCGTATGGACATTCTGCGCCATGCGTAGCAGGGGCGCTTTGAAGATCGGGATCATCGGTCATCTGAAATATCCCATTACCGAGCCTTTCGCGGGCGGGCTGGAAATGCACACTCATCTGCTGGCACGGCACCTGATCGCCCGCGGCCATGACGTCACCCTGTTCGCGGCTGAAGGGTCGGACCCAGCGGTGAACGCCGTGCCGATCTGCCCGCCCACCGGCATCCCCTGGGACGAGGCGAGCAAGGTCGCCATCGCGGAGGCAGAACATCGGGCCTATGAAATCATTGTTCCCGCGGTCGCGGCCGGCGGCTTCGACGTTGTGCACAACAACAGCCTGCATTACCT
>CAXTJY010000032.1:445-13911 GCA_964244395.1 uncultured Rhodovarius sp. | reverse complement strand
CCGCTCGCTCGCCGAGATCGAGGGCGCGATGTACGCCGCCGTCGAACGCGCCGGCTTGGTCCGGCTGGAGCGCTTCGACGATACCCTTGCGCTCGACGCCGCCCTGACCGGCAGCGCCGCCACGCCGCAGGACCATTGGAGCGGCCTGTCGCACCTGGAAGGCCAGACCGTGGGCATCCTGGCCGACGGCGCGCCACGGCCGGACGCCACCGTCGTCACCGGCGCCGTCACGTTGGATGAGACGGCCACGACGGTGCAGATCGGCCTGCGGTTTCGCCATGTCATCGAACCGCTGCCGCCGGAATTGCTGACGCCCCTCGGCACCCGCGCCGCGCCGCTGCGCCTGGTCTCCATCACTTTCCGCCTGCTCGACACCGCGGCGCTTGCCGTCGATGTCGGCCGCGGGCCGGAACCCGTGCCCTTTCGCCGCCTCGACACACCGCTGCTCGACGCCGCCCCCGCCCGCTTCACCGGCGACGCCCGGCTGCGCGCCCTGGGCTGGCGGCGAGACGCCATGAAGCCCCTCTGGCGCATCGAGGACGACACGCCCCTGCCGCTCACGCTGCTCTCCGTCACCACCGAGATGAGGATCACCGACTGATGGCCGCACTCGCCTCCATCGCCACGCTGGTCGGCGCCGGCGCCAGCATCTACGCGCAGAACCGCAACCAGCAGGCGCAAAACGCCACCCAGCTCGCCCAGGCGCAAGCCAACCAGGGGGTGGAAGGCCAGCGCCAGGCGCAACTCATCGCCCAGCAACAAGCCGAACAACGCGCCCGCCAGCTGCAACTGGCCCGAACGGTCGCCACCACCCGCGCCAGGCTCGCGGCCTCCGGCGTCAGCCCGGACGATGGCTCCGGCGCCGCCATCACCACCGGCCTCGCCGGCGACGCCGCCGCAGCCGCCCAGGACAGCGAGGCCGCCTTCCGCGCCCGCCTGGCCTCCGGCCGCGCCTCCCTGCTGAACCAGGACACCTCCTTCACCGGCTTCACCCGCGCCAGCACCAGCATAGGCGGAGCCCTGCGCAACCTGCTGGATTGAACGGGTGGGGTGGGTCGCGGAGCGACCCGGGGAAGGGCTTTGCCCTCCCCGTACCCCACCCCACCAGGGGCGACCCGCCCCTGGACCGTGATTTATCAGGGTTCCAAGGGCCTTTCGGACTTTGGTGGGTGGGGTCCGGGGAGGGCAAAGCCCTCCCTGGAGTCACCCGCACGACCCCACCCCACCCATTCATTCAGGAGCCTGAGCATGGCTGAGCATATTCGCATTGGTGATGTGGCGCCGCGTGTGCAGTACGCCACGAATGGTGTGCAGGCGGCCTTCACCTATCCGTTTCCGATCTTCGTCGCTGCGGATCTGGAGGTGCGGCTGGATGGTGTGCGCCAGTATGGCGGCTATTCCGTTACCGGCGCGGGGGCGAGCGAAGGGGGGCAGGTCTTATTCACGCTGCCGCCCGCGAACGGTAGGCGGCTGACATTGCTGCGGCGGCTGCGGCTGTCGCGCACCACCGATTTCCAGGAAAATGGCGTGTTGCGCGCCCGCGTTCTGAACGACGAGCTGGATTATCAGGTCGCCGCGATGCAGGAGGCACAGGATGCGCTGAATTCGGCGATCCGGCTGGATCCGTCGGAGAGCGCCAGCATGACGCTGCCTCTCGCGGGCGGCCGGGCGACGCGCATCCTGGGCTTTGACTCGGTGGGAAATGTCGCGCTGTTCCCGCAGGGTGGCGCCATCACCTCGGCCTATCCGGGGGCGATACCGCGCAGCGTCGAGGACAAGTTCTCGGAGACCTTGTCGGCGCGGGATTTCGGCAGCACCGGCAATGGCAGCACGGATGACGGGCCGGCCTTGCAGGCAGCGATGAATGCGGCCGCGGTGGCGGGCAAGGTGTTGGTGATCGGCGAGGGCACGCATCGCACCACTATGCCGCTCAGCTTCAGCGGCGATGCTGCGGGCCTCATCATGCGCGGCGTCATCCTCTACGCCGGCCCGGCAGGTGCGGCGCTGACGATCGGCAACGGCGGCAGTTTCCGTAACGCCACCAAGCGCTATGAAGGGCTGCGCGTTCTGCGCGCCACCCAGTCCGACTGGTCGAACGAGGCCGATATCGGAATCGTGCTGCGTAATCTCGACTCCTGCCATGTCGAAGTGCGCCAGGCCGAGGGCTTCACCATCGGCATCCGCACGCTGGGCGAGGATCGCGGCTTCGAGGACAGCACGATGCAGCTGGGCCGCATCGTCAACAACAAATACGGGCTGGACGTGCGCACCGCCACGGCGGCGGCATGGAACAACTCGGTGAACTACGTCGGCGGACATTTCGCCTGCGAGTCCGCCTGCAACCCGACGCAGTCCCGGTTCGGCGTGCGGTTTTCCGCCGCATCAGGCGCCTATCCGCGCCACAACCAGCATCTGTTCATCTCGCCGGCCTTCGAACTGCAACGCCAGGGCACTCCGGGTACCGTGGATGCCATCCCCTTCCTGGTCGATGTCTCGGATGCGCGCGCCATCATGGCGCGCGGCGTGCGCATGGAGGCGTGCAGCCCCTTCGTCGCTCGCCACACCGGCGGGTCCAACGACTGCCTCTATGAGGTCGCATATACCGGCACCTACGCCCACACCGGCAACGGCATCGACTACACGGCCACGGCCACGCGGGCCGGCGGCACGGTGGTGTCGCTGCACCAGGCCGCCGCTGCGCAAGGGACACCTCGGCTGATTGCCGATGCGTCCAACATCCGCGCGCGGGCGTTCCGACAGACCATCGATGGCGCCGGCGGGGTAGGGTTCGACGAGATGGTGGTGCTGTCCGGCAACCCAGCGGGGCCGCCCACCAACCTGACCGGCTTTGGCTTCGCCGGGCTGCCGCTGTTCGGCATCAATGCCGAGAACATCACCATCCCGACCTCCCGCGCGCTTGGCTTCGTGGTGGATTGCGCGGATTGCAAGGAGTTCTTCATCGCCGCCGAGGGCAGCGAGTTGCGGCCGGTGGTGATGCAGTTCGACGCCGCCGAGAACGTGTTGGACAGCACGGCGCCGGCGCTGCTGTCCAACATGAACATCCTGTGGACGGGAACGCCGTCGATGTGGTGGGAAGGCAATTCCAACCTCGACAGCCTGTCGGCCGGCGTCGCCTTGAACCGGCTGCAGCGGGTGACCTTGCATGCCAGTGCGCGCTTCGCCGTGCTGGGCGTTCGGGGTGGCTCGGCGATGGCGGTGCTCAAGGCGCTGCGACTTTACGCGCCGGCCACCCAGGCGCCGATGGTGCTGTTCGGTGGTGGCCGGAAATGGGGCGTGCGGGAATACAGCACCGGCGATTCAGGCTGGGTGGTGCCGGCGCTGGCGGCCGGTGCGACGGCCACGCGCGATGTGACCGTGGGCGGCGTGCGGCAGGGCGACCATGTCAGCGCCAGCTTCGCCAAGGACAGCGGCTTCCAGAATGGCGGCGTGGTGTTCCATGCCGCGGTAGGCGGCACCGCCTCCTCCAACCAGGTGCGCGTCACGGCGCAGAACATCAGCGGCGGGTCGATCACGGTGGACGCCGGCACGCTGTATGTCCGCGCCGTGAAGCCGAGGCTCTGACATGGCGCGGCGACGCCAGCGCCCGCAGGGCTTCGACACCGGCCGGTGGCAAATGCGCGTCGCCACCGAATACGAGAACTTCATGAACAGCAACGACGACGACCCCGAGCGGGCGAAGCGCTTCTACGCCCGTCACAACGCGGGGAAAGCCGCCATCAACCACGTCGAGGCTCTGAAGAAGATCGAAGGGAATCCAGGCACCGACACGTCCGAGAACAGCGGCGCCATGCTGGCCCGCGCCCGCGCCGCCCTTGCCCAGGAGAACATCCTTGACGAGCCCGAGGCCGATTACTGACTTCATCGAATTCACCTGGGTCTGGAACCAGATCCAGGGCCTGCAAACCCCCAACCACCATCGCCGTATCGCCCGCTGGCTGGACCAGCGGGTGGCGGCCGACGAGCGCCGGCTGCTGCTGATGGCGTTCCGCGGCTCCGGCAAATCCACCATGGTCGGCCTGTTCTGCGCGTGGTGGCTGCATCGCGACCCCGATGCCCGCATCCTGGTGCTGGCGGCCGACCAGCCGCTGGCCGGCAAGATGGTCAACCAGGTGCGGCGCATCATCGAGAAGCATCCGCTGTGCGAACACCTGCTGCCCGATGGCGAGGATGCCTGGGCGGCGGACCGCTTCACCGTCTCGCGCAGCGCGGTGCTGCGCGACCCCTCGATGCTGGCGCAGGGGCTGACCGGCAACATCACCGGCGCCCGCGCCGAGATGATCATCTGCGACGACGTGGAGGTCGCCGGCAATTGCGACACCGCGGCGAAGCGGGCGGACATGCGGGAGCGGCTGGCAGAGTGCGAATTCGTGCTGGTGCCGGAAGGCACGCAGATCTTTGTCGGCACGCCGCACACCAATGAGAGCTTGTATCGCGCCACCGGCGAGCCGCTGCTGACCGGGGCGCGCCGCATGGTCATCCCGCTGCTGAACCGCGCCGGGCTGAGCGCCTGGCCGGAGCGGTTCCCGCTGCCAGCAGTGGACGCCTTGCGCGACCGCGTCGGACCCATTCACTTCGCCCGGCAGATGCAGTTGCAGGCGGTGCGCAGCGAGAGCATCCGGCTCGATCCCTCGCTGATCATCCGCTACCGCGAGGAGCCCGAGTACCGCGAGGCCAACGGCAGCGCGCAGATGTTTCTGATGGGCACCCGGATGGTCTCCGGCGCCGCGTTCTGGGACCCGTCCCTGGGGCGGGCCGAGGGCGGCGACGGGTCAGTGCTTGCTGCAGCCTTCAGCGATGCGGAAGGCCGCTTCTACCTGCAGCGGTTGGAGTGGTTGCGGCACGACCCCAATCGTGGCGACGACAGCGCCGGCCAGCAATGCGCCGCCGTGGTGGCGGTGGTTCGCGAGCTGCATCTGCCCGCCGTCTTCGTCGAGACCAACGGCCTGGGCCAGTTCCTGCCGGCGCTGCTGCGCCAGGCGTTGTCAGCGGCACGGGTCGCCTGCGTGGTGCGCGAGCATGTCAGCCGCCGCGCGAAGCATGAGCGCATCCTGGCCGCGCTCGATCCGCTGCTGGCGGCGCGCCGGCTGCATGCGCATGATTCGGTGTTGGCGGGGGGGCTGCCGGCGGAGATGTCGGAGTGGCGGCCGGACGACAAGGCGGCGCGCGACGACGCGCTGGACGCGATCGCCGGGCTCATCCTCAGCGAGCCGGTGCGCCTGCCTCGGCTGCCGCCGCCGCCGCGCCCGCCGTCCTGGCGTGGATGAAGTCGCGGTGCGCGTCGCGGCCGGCCCGGGTGATCTCCCACCGGCCATCCTGCCGCATTTCGGCCAGGCCCATGCCGCTCAACCGGTTCAGGCAGGGGCCGTCCTTCAGCCCGTCCGGGCGGCCGTGGCCCTGCACCAGCGTCAGCCGATGCAGGGCCGAGCGGCAGCAGGTCTCCAGGTAAGGCTGGTTCCACATCACAAGGTTCCTCGTTCGGAGAGGTATAGCATGAATCCCGCCGACCTGCCCCCCACCCTGCTGATGCTGGTCATCCAGGCCAAGTTACTGGGCCTGCTGTTCTGGATGCTGCACGGCATCCGGCGCGAGCTGGACAGCCGCATCGAGCGCGGCGACCTGCGCTCGACCGACGGCCTTTCCCGCACCCGCGACGAACTCGCCGCCTTCAAGCTGGAGGTGGCGCGGACCTACGTGCCGCTGTCGCTGATGCGCGGCGTGGACCAGCGCATCACCGACCATCTGCTGCGCATCGAAGCCAAGCTGGAAGAGGCGACCCGGAAATGACACCCATCGAGATTCTCGCTCGTACGTTGCATGCGGAGACCGCCGGCTGCGGCGCTCGCGGGGTGGAAGCGCTGGCGGCGCTGGTGCTGCACCGGGCGCGGCTGGCGCTGGGGTGCGAGGTGGCGCGCACGCGCTTCGCCCATGGCGGCGCGGCGGCCGACCTGGAGGCGATGGTCGCCGCCGTGTGCCGCGCGCCTTTCCAGTTCGGCTGCTGGCGCGTGGGTGGCGGCGCCTGGAGCGCGCCGGCCGACAGCCCGGCCCTGGCGATGTGCCGCCGGGTGGCGGCGCGGGCGCTGGCCGGCGCCCTGCCCAACCCGGCGCCGGGCGCCACCCACTGGCACGCGCTGGCCGTGTTGCCGGGCTGGGCGGTGGGGCGGGTGCCGGTGGCGGAGGCTGGCGGGCTTGCGCTGTACAGCCTGGCCGCCTGAAAAGCCGCCATGCACACACACATCTACACCCTGGTGCGGCAGGCGGATTGGGCGGCGGCGGAGCTGGCCGGCGAATACACCGGCAGCGCCGACGATCGGCGCGACGGCTTCCTGCATTTCTCTACCGCGGCGCAACTGCGCGCCACGGCGACGAGGCACCGGGCCGGGGAGGCCGATCTTGTCATCGTGGAAGCCGCGCTGGCGGCGCTGGGCGCGGCATTGCGCTTCGAGCCGCCGGCGGGCAGCCGTGCCGGGCTGTTCCCGCATCTCTATGGTCCGCTGCCGATGGCGGCGGTGGCGCAAGTCTTTCCGCTGCCTTTGGGGCCGGACGGGGTCCACGTCTTTCCAGTCGGATTTGACTGAATTCCGCCCCATGCTTTCGCGCCATCCTGGCCACGCTCCAACAAGCTCGCTACCCTACCTCAGGAGGCCACCAGCATGCAGGATGCACATTCGGTCGTACTGAGTTTTCGCGTCTCGCGACTTCCAGAGGTGGATCAGATTGCCGTGCTGCAATCGGCCCTTCTTGCGGGATACTCCACCGTAATTGAGGTCAAGGTGGTGAAGCCTGTCCAGATAGCGGCAAACCGAAAAGAACTTGTCGTCATGTTCATACTGTCGGTAGCGGCTTCCATGATGGCGAACAATATCGTCGACTTCAGCATATTCATCGCAGACAAGCTCAGCTCTTTGGGTATCGAGGCGCGGTATCGTGACGACGGCCAAGTGCAACAGTCTTCCCCAGCAAAGAGCGACATTGATCAACTTCGCGCTCCCCGATCTAACTAAATGTCGAAGGGTGCAAAGTTCGGCACGTGTCGGCTCTACGAAGAGGCGGGTTCACGCGTTCCGGGTTTTTTCTCCAGATTCGTTGAACAGCGTGCGATCATATACGGCTATAAAGCCTCGATCCTCATGGAAAGCGATGGTGGGTTTGAGGCGCAAGTTGAAACGGTCGACGCCATACACTATCGAATTTCGGTTGCCACTCCCTTTGTCAAGCTTCTCGCCTCTATTTACGACGCAATTGGTCAGGTTCGCGATTCAGGCCCGTATTCAACTTATCTAGGTTTGGCAAAAAAGCTTCGATTAAAAAATCTGCCAAATCTTCGACACCTAACGCATGCACGCAGTGGCCTACAATCGACGTTATCGCTTGCAACCTACGCATCGGTTCTTTTCATTTTTTTACATGAACTCGCCCATGTTGAGGAAGGACACTGTCGTTACTTGTTCAGCTTGATTGAGCGTGAGGGCGATCTTGCAAGACTGCGTTTCAACGAGGCTCGGCCGCTGACCCGCCTCCGGCGGGCGAGCAGCGCCGGCGGTCCGGCTCCAGAATTCAGCAAACATCTCGAAATGGAAGCAGATCTGCGGGCGTTCGTTTCTCTTGTAAGCATCCTCGAAGAAGTTTGTGTTCCAGCCCTTCCGGCTGGCGCGCTAAAAACAGACCAGCCGCATCGTGAGGACGAGGCACTGAGTATGCAACTTACCGAAATCGCTTTCTATTCTGCGCTAATCTGCTTTTGTTTGTTTGAGATTGTCCGACAGAAGACTGGGGCTAGTCGGAGTTATCCAAAGCCCCTGACCCGCGCATTATCGATTTACCGACAATTTGTTATCATGACAAAATCTAGCTGGAAGATGGATGGAAGATTTATTGTCGGTAAATATAATTTTACAGAAATTGATCGATATTCGTGGGTGGCCGTCAATGCATTGAGTACTATAGATTTTATCAGCCAGATTACGAATACTAAACTCAGTGATGCCTACGCATTAAGCGAAGATGCGACATACCTGAACGACATGTTGAGCGCCGGAATGTGGGCAATGAATGTAAATCTGGTGACGGCTGAGGGTATCGAACTTGCTCGCCTCGACAAGTCCCGCCCCAAATTCATGGCGAAGATGGCGATTTTTCGTTACTCCGTCCCGTCATCTACCGACTCCGGGCGGTTCGCGCCGTGAGCCGGGCGCGCTCGCTCATCACGCAAGCCGCCACCACCACGGCGCCGCCCAGAAGCGTTGGCCAGGCCGGCGTGTTGCCGAAGAACAGGAAGTCCAACGTCACGCTCCAGGGCAGCGCCACGTACTCGAAGGGCGCCAGCCGCGCCGGCGCCGAATGGCGAAAGGCATAGGCCAGGCACACCGCGGCGATGCCCGCGAAGACGCCGTTCACGGAAAGGCGCAGCCAGTCGATGGCATCGGGCACCACCCAATGCTCCATGGCGAAGGGGGCCGCCGCCAGGGCGCAGATGATGCCGGGCCATAGCAACAGCCGGGCGAAGCCCTCCTCCGCCCGCAGGCTGCGATTGATGATCATGTTGACCGCGTAGCAGAGGGTGGCGAACAGGGCGCCGGCCAGGCCGATCCAGTCCGCCCCCTGGCCCAGCTGTGGCAGCAGCGCCAGCAGCACGCCGCCGAAACCCACCCCGCACCAGGCCCAGGCGGCCAGCGGAACCGCCTCGCGCAGCAATAGGCGCGACAGGGCCAGCATCAGGAAGGGCGCGGTGAAAAACACCAGGTAGCCCATCGCCAGCGGCATGTGCCGCACCGCGACGTAGAACCCCACGCCCGAACCCAGCATGCACAAGCCGCGCAGCAGGTGCAGCCAGGGGTGGCGGCTGCCCAGCCCACCGCCCAGGCCGGGGCTGACCGCCCGCGCCATCAGCAACAGCGCCAGCAGCACGCCATGGCGCACCAGCAGCGCCTGCGCCGCGGGGTACTGCCCGGCCAGCACCTTGCTGTTGGCGTCCAGCAGCCCGAAGAGCAGGACGCTGGTGATGAGGAGGGCGGGGCCATGCACCGGCGCGGCATAGCCCAGCCGGCCCCGGCTTCCCACCCAGCCTCGGCTCTGGCATGGCGCGTGGCATGACTCCCCGCCTGGCCTCCGCCGTCTTGCCGCTGCTGCGCCGCGTGGATGCGGAGGCGGCGCATGGGCTGGCGCTGAAGGGGTTGGCGCTGGGCTTCGCCGGGCGCTCGGCGCCGGATGGGCATGCCGCGCTGGCCACCACCGTGTTGGGCCTGCGATTCGCCAACCCGCTCGGCCTGGCGGCCGGCTTCGACAAGGATGCGATGGCTGTGGCCCCGCTGCTGCGGCTGGGCTTCGGCCATGTCGAAGCCGGCACCGTCACGCCGCTTCCGCAGGCCGGGAATGCACGGCCGCGCCTGTTCCGGCTGCAGGAAGACGCCGCGGTGATCAACCGCATGGGCTTCAACAATGGCGGGCTGGACGCCTATCTCGCCCGGCTGCGCGCCCTGAAACGCCCCCTGCCCGGCCTGCTGGGCGCCAATATTGGCGTCAACAAGGAAGGCGCGGTGCCGGAGCGCGATTACCCCGCGTTGTATGCCGCGGTGGCACCGCTGGTGGACTACGTCACCATCAACATCTCCTCCCCCAACACGCCCGGGCTGCGCGACCTGCAAGGCGAAGCGCTGCTGGCCGGGATCCTGGATGCCATGCCGCCGCGCACCACGCCCCTGCTGGTGAAGATCGCGCCCGACCTGGCCGATGCCGCCTTGCCGCCGCTGCTGGATGCGTGCATCGCGCGCGGCGTGGCCGGCATCATCATCTCCAACACCACCATCGCGCGGCCGGATCTGCGCGGCGCGGCGCGGGGCGAGGCAGGCGGGCTGTCGGGCGCGCCGCTCTTCGCCCGAAGCACCGAGATGCTGCGGCTCGCTTTCCGCCACGCCCAGGGGCGGGTCGCGCTGGTCGGCGTCGGCGGTGTGGCTTCGGCCGAACAGGCATACGCAAAAATCCGCGCCGGCGCCTCGCTGGTGCAACTCTACGCCGGCTTCGCCTATGCCGGGCCGGCGCTGGTGCCGGCCATTCTCGACAGGCTGGCCGCACTGCTGGCGCGCGACGGCTTCCGACACATCAGCGACGCCGTGGGGGCCGATACGTGAGGATCATCGAAAGCATCACCGAAACCTTCGATGACTACGACGGCTACGTGCTGGACCTGTGGGGCGTGGTGCATGACGGCCGCAAGCCCTATCCCGGAGTCATCGACGCGCTGACCGCGATGAAGGCGGCAGGCAAGATGATCGCCTTCCTCACCAACGCCCCCCGGCGCGCCTGGTTCATCGACCAGATGATGCAGGGCATGGGCGTGACACCGGCCATGCATGACGGCATCATGAGCAGCGGCGAGGCGAGCTGGCTGCTGCTCAAATCCCGCGCCGATGCCCGCTTCACCGGCGCTGCGTACCACATTGGGCCGGAGCGCGACCTGTCGGTGGTCGAGGATGGTGCGGCCCCGCTGGTCAGCCGTGTCGCCGATGCCCAGTTCCTTCTCAACACCGGGCCCGACCCGGATCGCGGGCCGCGCTCGGTCGAGCCCTACCGCCCCGATCTGGAAGCCTGCGCCGCCGCGGGCCTGCCCATGCTGTGCGTGAACCCGGACCGGGCGGTGATGGTGGCCGGCGAGCGCATCCTGTGCGCCGGCGCGCTGGCCGACGTGTACCGCGAACTGGGCGGCGAGGTGCTGGAGATCGGCAAGCCCGACCCGCAGGTCTATGGCCCGACGCTGGGCCTCCTGGAAGGTATCCCCACGGTGCGCGTGCTGGCGGTGGGCGATACGCCGCATACCGACCTGGCCGGCGCCGCGGCGGCGGGGCTGGACTGCCTATGGGCGATGACCGGGCTGTTCGAGAACGCGCATGGCCGCGATGTGTCGCCCGAGCGGATCGCCGAGCTGGCAGCGGAAGAACATGTGTCGCCCATGGCGGCGCTGCGCGGCCTGCGGGTCTGACCGACGGAACTTCCGTCGCCCCGCCGCATTACCCTACCGGCCGAAGGAATGGCCGATAGGAGATGACGATGGCGGAAATGACCCTGAAAGACGTGTCCAAGGCGATGGCCGACATCGACTTCGCGATGCTGTCCACGCGCACCTCGAACGGCGCCATCGCGGCGCGGCCGATGAGCAACAATGGCGACGTGGAATACGACGGCGACTCGTATTTCTTCTCCTACGAGAGCGCCCACACCATCGCCGACATCGCACGCGACCCGAAGGTGGGGCTTTCCTTCACCGGGTCGAAGGGGCTGCTCGGGGCGCCGCCGCTGTTCCTGGCCATCGAGGGTGAGGCGGAGCTGATCCGCGACAAGGCTGCCTTCAAGGAGCATTGGGTGAGCGATCTGGACCGCTGGTTCGCGCAGGGCGTGGACACGCCGGGCCTCGTGCTCATCAAGGTGCACGCTCAGCGCCTGCACTACTGGAAGGGCGAGGATGACGGCGAGGTGGCGCTGACCAAAAGCTAGCGCGGCGCCATCCGCAACGCGCCGTCGATGCGGATCGTCTCGCCGTTGAGATAGGCGTTCGAGACGATGTGCATCGCCAGTGAGGCATACTCCTCCGGCATGCCAAGCCGCGCCGGGTTGGGCACCGAGGCACCCAGCGAATCCTTGATGGGTTGCGCCAGCCGCGCCAGCATCGGCGTATCCATGATGCCGGGCGCGATGGTGCAGACGCGGATCAGCTTGGATGCCAGGTCGCGCGCCGCCACCAGCGCCATGCCGATGACGCCGGCCTTGGATGAGGCGTAGGGAATTTGTCCGATCTGCCCTTCGTAGCCCGCGATGGAGGCCGTCAGCACCACCACCCCCCGCTCGCCCGATTCCAACGGCTCCGTCTTCGCCATCGCGGCGGCAGCCAGGCGCAGGGCGTTGAAGCTGCCGGTCAGATTGACCCGGATGATCTGCTCAAATTGCGCAAGCGATCCCGGCGACCCGTCCTTTTCCAGGATGCGCAGCGCACCGCCGCGCCCGGCGCAATGGATCAGCACCCGCACCGGGCCCAGCCCCGCGGCCATCTCCACCGCCGCCTTCATGCTGGCTTCGTCGGCCACGTCGGCGATGGCGAAGGCACCGCCCAGCTCGGCGGCTACCTCGGCGCCGGGGCTGGTCGCCTGGTCCACGATCACCACGCGGGCGCCGGCCGCGGCCAGTTTCCGCGCCGAGGCCAGGCCCAACCCGGATGCGCCGCCGGTGACGATGGCGACGGCATTCTGAACGTCCATGATTCTCTCCCCTGGTGCGGCCAAGGCTATACGAGTTGACGTGGCCCGCCATCCCGGTGCGACCGGCGGAATGGTCGCCCAGCGGTGACATGACGCCCGCCGCCACTACGGCGCGAGCCGAAGGGTCGTCGCCCAGCTGTGAGTTGACGGCCGCCGCCACTACGGCGCGAGCCGAAGGGTCGTCGCCCAGCGGTGAGTTGACGGCCGCCGCCACCCTGGCAGGCTACGCACGCAAGAGGGCGCTGCTCCGCGACCCACCAAGGGCGCCGCCAAGCGGCAGGGAAAAATGCCATGCCGCTGCTGGGCCAATGGGCCGTCCGTCAACCAGACAAGCCGGCCGCCATCTTCGCCGACACCGGCGAGACGCTCACTTTCGGGCAGCTCGATGCGCGGGCCACGCTGGCGGCGCGGTGGCTGGTCTCACGCGGGCTGCAACCGGGCGACGGCGTGGCCCTGCTGCTCGAAAACCAGCCGGATTTCCTGGTGATGAGCTACGGCGCCAAGCGCGCCGGGCTGATGGTCACTCCGCTTTCGATCCATCTGCTGCCGCACGAGGTCGCCTATGTGCTGGCCGATAGCGGCGCGAAGCTGCTGGTGTACACGTCGGCGCTGGCCGAGCTGGCGGCGGCGTTGCCGGCTGACCACGGACGAGGCCCGGGCAGAAGCGCGCGCCGTGCCCGAGGCGCCGCTGCCGGAGCGCCCGATCGGGCGGGAGTTCCTTTATTCCTCCGGCACCACCGGCCTGCCTAAGGGCATTCGCAGGCCGCTCATCCCGTTCGAGAACCGGTTCGGTCCGGAATTCGACATGACCTGGAAGGACTTTTACGGGTTCGATGACCGCGTGGTCTATCTCTCGCCGGCGCCGCTCTACCACGCAGCGCCCAACCGCTACGTCCAGCGCAGCATCGACCATGGCGGCACCGCCATCATCACCCGCAAGTTCAAACCGGAGCAGTGCCTGGCGCTGATCGAGCAGCACCGGGTCACTCACAGCCAGTGGGTGCCGACCATGTTCGTGCGGCTGCTGGCGCTGCCGGCTTCGGTGCGCGCCGCGCATGATCTCTCCAGCCATCGTTGCGCCATCCACGCCGCGGCGCCGTGCTCGGTCGCGATCAAGCAGGCGATGATCGACTGGTGGGGGCCGATCCTGCGCGAGTACTACGCCGGCAGCGAAGGCATCGGCGTGTGCTTCATGGACAGCGA
>CAXTJY010000032.1:0-435 GCA_964244395.1 uncultured Rhodovarius sp. | reverse complement strand
CCTCGGTCGCGGCCTGGTGGCAGGCGGTGGGCGACCTGACGCGCAACCTGCACAACCACGGGCAGCAGTGGCTGCGCCACCCGGGCAGCGTGGGCCGGCCGGCCTATGGCACTGTTCACATTCTGGACGACGACGGCGCGGCGCTACCCCCCGGCGAAGTCGGCCGCATCTGGTTCGAGGGCGGCGCCCGCTTCGCCTATCACAACGCGCCGGATAAGACCGCCGAGGCCTACAACGCGCGCGGCTGGGCTACCCTGCACGACCTCGGCCATGTCGATCCCGAGGGCTACCTCTATTTGTCCGATCGCCGCGCCGACCTGATCCTGTCGGGCGGGGTGAACGTCTATCCGGCCGAGATCGAGGCGGCGCTGGAGGAACATCCGGCCGTTCAGTCGGTGGCGGTGATCGGCCTGCCGGACGAGGATCTCGGCAACC
>CAXTJY010000031.1:0-13977 GCA_964244395.1 uncultured Rhodovarius sp. | reverse complement strand
GGTTCTGCGCCCGCCCGGGCCTGGGCATCGCGCGTCTCGGGCTTGCGGAGGAAGGCGTTGATCTCGGCGTTCAGTCGTTCGGCGATGGTGGCCGGCGTACCGGTGGGCGCCATCACGCCGAGCCAGATGCTCGCCTCATAGCCGGGCAGCGTCTCGGCCACCGCGGGCAGCTCTGGCAACAGCGGGTTGCGGGCGGGGCCGGTGGTGGCCAAACCGCGCACCCGGCCGCCCACGATCTGCTCGCGCATCGTCGGAATGGCGTCGAACATGATCGGCACCTGGCCTGCGACCAGGGCGGTACGGGCCTCGTTCGAGCCGCGGAAGGGGATGTGCTGCGCCCGAACGTCGGCCTGGGCCAGGAAGACTTCGCCGGCGATGTGATAGGGCGTGCCCGGGCCGCTGCTGGCGTAGTCGTAGCGCCCGGGATTGGCCCGCAGCAGGGCGATCAGCTCCGGCACCGTGGCAGCGGGGACCGAGGGGTGCACCGCCAGCACGTGCCGGGCGATGTTGACCGCCGCCACCGGCGCCAGGTCGCGCATCAGCTGGTAGGGGCGATTGGTGAGCAGTGTCTCGTTGGCGGTGTGCGTGTTGCTCATCAGCAGCAGCGTGTGGCCGTCAGGCGCGGCCTTGGCCACGGCATCCGTGCCGATGACCGCGCCGGCGCCCGGCCGGTTCTCCACCACCACGGGCTGCCCCAGCGCCGCGCTCAACGGCTCCTGCAGCGCGCGGGCCGCCACATCGGCGCTACCGCCCAGGCCGAAAGGCACGAAGATGCGAATGGGCCGGTTGGGCCAGGATGCACCGCCCTGCGCCAGCGCCGGCGCGGCCAGGGAGGTCAGCAGCAGGGTGCGTCTTTGCATTGAGGTCTCCTGCGCACTTCATCATCCGCCGCGCCAGGCGGCGCAAGCCCGCCGCGAGCTCGCTCAGCTTGCCGGTGGACCGCGCGCGCCACAGGATGGCCAGCGAAGGAGATCCCATGCCCACCCTGCGCACCGATGACGGCGTCGATCTGCATTACGAGGATGTCGGAGAAGGCATTCCCCTGGTCTTCGTCCACGAATACGCCGGCGACCATCGTGCCTGGGAGATGCAGTTGCGCTTCTTCGCCCGCCGCTACCGCTGCATCGCCTACTCCGCCCGCGGCTACCCGCCCAGCGCTGTGCCGGTCGAACCCGGCGCCTACAGCCAGGACCGCGCGACGGACGATATTGCCGCGGTGATCAAGGCGCTGGACCTGGCGCCGGCGCATGTCATCGGCCTGAGCATGGGGGCCTTCGCGACACTGCATCTCGGGCTGCGGCATCCGCACCTCGCCCGCAGCCTGGTGGCCGCCGGCGTGGGTTACGGTGCCTCGCCCGACAAGCGGGTGCAGTTCCAGCAGGAAACCGACGCCACCATCGCCCGCATTCGCGCCGAGGGGATGGACAGGATGGCGGACGTGTACGGCCACGGCCCCACTCGGCTGATCTTCGAGCAGAAGGACCCGCGCGGTTTCGCTGAATTCATCACCCAGCTGGCCGAGCACAGCACCGAAGGCAGCGCGCTGACCATGCAGGGCGTGCAGCGGCAGCGGCCCAGCCTGTTCGACCTCCGGGGCGGCTTCGCGAAGATGACGCTGCCCACCTTCGTCATCGCCGGCGACGAGGACGATCCGACGCTGGAGGCCAGCCTCTACCTCAAGCGCACCATCCCGGGCGCGGCGCTGCTGGTGATGCCAAAATGCGGACACACAATGAATCTGGAGGACCCCGACGCGTTCAATCGCGCGGTGTTGGATTTCATCACCCATGTCGATGCCGGGACGTGGCGGCACAGGATTCCGGCCAGTCTATCGGGCGGCATCATCCGGTAGCGCGGCGCGGCCCTTCCAACGCCGGAAGCTCGCCTAGAACTCCGGCATCGCCTGGCTTAGCCGCCCGCCCAGCCGCACCGGCCCCAGCTGCCGCGCCAGCCCAGTCGCGTCGTCAGTCTCAAGCAGCAGCCCGCACAGCGTCGCCTCGCCTTCCGCCGGTGCCAGCTTCTCGCCCGGGACCTTCTTCCAGAAGCGCAGCGCGGCGGCTCCCTTCTGCATCCCGATGATGCTGTCGTAGTCGCCGCACATCCCCGCATCGGTCTGGTATGCGGTGCCGCCCGGCAGAATTTGGTGGTCGGCCGTCGGAGCATGGGTGTGGGTGCCGACCACCAGCGAAGCCAGGCCGTCAAAGCTGTGGCCCATCGCCTGCTTCTCGCTGCTTGCCTCGGCATGCACGTCCACCACCGCGGCCTGCACGGCGCGGCCGATTGGGTTGCGCTGCAGTTCCGCCTGCACGGCGCGGAACGGGTCGTCCAGCGCATCCATGAACAGCCGGCCCATGACGTTCACCACCAGCGCCTTCCGGCCATCCCCCAGCACCGCCACGAAGGCGCCGCGGCCGGGCGTGCCGGGCGGGAAGTTGATTGGCCGGATGACGCGGTGCTCGGTCTCCAGATATGGGATGATCTCCTTCCGGTCCCAGGCGTGATTGCCCAGAGTGATGACGTCGCAGCCGGCCAGGAAGAAGGCGCGCGCCATGTCGGGCGCCAGGCCGAAGCCGTGGCTGGCATTCTCGCCGTTGACGATGACGAGTTCGGCGCGGAGCCGGGCGCGCAGCGCCGGCAGGCCTGCCGTAAGCGCGTCACGGCCGGCACGGCCGACGACGTCGCCGAGAAAAAGAATTCGCAAGCCGGATATCCCGTTGAGTCGGCATCCGTTGCACATCGCAGGCCCGCGTCTGTCAACCGCCGCCCTCAGCGCCGCGGCCGAGGCCGCCTGGCCCTTGCGGGAACGGCCATGACACGGGACGTCACAGCGGGAACGACACGGTAATCCGCGTCCCGCCTCCCTTGCCGACGACCGGGCTCTGCGCCGCGATCCGCCCGCCCATGGCGGACACCAGGCCCTGGCAGATGGCCAGACCCAGGCCCGTGCCCGCGGCCACGCGGTCCGTGCGGTGCGCCCGGAAGAACGGGTTGAAAATGCGCTGCAGATCCTCGACCGGAATACCGATGCCGTCATCGGTGATGGAAATCATCACGTCCGGCCCGGCCCTGGACACAGCGGCCTCAACCTTCCCCTCGGGCGGCGAGAACTTCAGGGCGTTGCCGAGAAGATTGTCGAGCAACTGATCCAGCAGATTCGGGTCCAGGCGCGCCGGGCGCAGATGCGGCTCGGCCGTGAAGGCGACCGGGCGGCCCGTGGCCCGGCCGGCCCGCCGGGTGGCCTGCTCCACCGCCTCCGCCACATCCACCGCCTCGCGACGCGGCCGCATTTCGCCGCCTTCGATCCGCACCATGTCCAGGATGTTGGCGACGTAGCGGCCCAGCCTCTCCGCCTCCTCATCCGCCACGGCCAACAGGTCCGCCCGCGCGGCCGGATTCAGTGCGTCCATGGACACCCGCAAGGTGCTGATGGCGCCGCGGATGGACGTGAGGGGCGTGCGCAGATCATGCCCCAGCGACGTCAGCAGGGCCGCGCGGAGCGCCTCCGTCTCGTCGCGCGCGGCGTCCCGCGCCCGTCCCTCAATCAGGTCGAGGCGCTCGACTGCGACGGCCGCGCCGTCGAGCATCGCGTCGAGCGTGCGCTCGGCTTCGCCATCGAGCCGCCCTGAGGCGAGGTCGAGGCCGAGAAGCCCGACGATCGCCGGGCCGCCATTCTCCTGCGTGCCGGTCCGCATGGGTCGGAACTGCCAGGCGGTGCCGGTCGGCAGGGTGTCCGTGCCGCTGCCGGTAGACCGTCCATGGATCATCGCCCAACGCGCCGCCGCCAAGCCCGCATCGTCCGGCGCCGCGTCGTGGGGGACAGCGGCCCGCAACACCGGCTCCCCCCCCGCCACGCCCGGCGCCGGCGGCAGCGGCATCAGGACGCAGCACGGCCGTTCGGTCAGCCGCTCCGCCTCGCGGGCCACCGAATCCAGCAGGTCAGCGCGGGTGCGGGATGCACTCAGGCGGCGGGAGAATTCGACCAGGCGGTTCAGCGAGAACATCCGTGCCCGCGAAGCGCGGATGGATCGCCCCAGATTGCCGGCGGCGCCGGTCAGCAACAGGGCGATCAGCACGAACACGACGGCGCCCAGCACATCCTGCGCGCCGGCAATGGCGAAGGTGAAGCGCGGCGTGAGGAAGAGGTAGTTCCAGCAAAGGAAGGACACTCCGGCCGCGATGACGCCTTGCACCGAACCGAAGGCCACGGCGACCGCGACGATCGCAACCAGGTAGACCATGCCGAGCGAGCCTTCGGGCACATGCTCGTCAAGCCCGAGGGCCACGCCGGTCGCCGCGGCGACGAGCCCGGCACTTGCCAGCCAGCCCAGCCAGGCCGGAAGCGCCCGCCGCTCCCGTTCCGGCCGGTGCATCGGCACCGTTGCCGGCACGATATGCAGGGAGAAGTCCGTCGCCCGCCGATGCAGGGTGCCCGACAGGGTGCGCCCGGTCAGCCGGCGCCAAAGTCGCGGCTGCCCGCGGCCGATGACGATATGGGTGACGTTGCGGCGGGCCGCGAGGGTGAGGATGGCGGCGGGCACGTCACGGGCGATGACCGTCTCGCTCTCGGCGCCCAGCGACTGGGCAAGGGCCAGGAAGCCGGATTCGGCACCGGAATCGGCCAGCGCCTCCGGCCGCTCCACATGCATCGCCAGCAACGGCGCCCGCAGCGCGTCGGCGATGCGACGCGCCTGGCGGATGACCGCCTCGCTGCCGGGGTCCGAGCCGACCAGGGCCAGCACCTTGTCGCCCGCCGGCCATGGACCGGTGATGGCGTTCTCGCGCATGTATTCCGAGACATCGGCGTCCACCCGCTCGGCCAACCGGCGAAGCGCCAGTTCGCGCAGGGCCGCCAGGTTGCCTTCCTTGAAGAAGCCGCGCAGCGCCCGCTCCGCCTGATCGGAGCGGTAGACCTTGCCGGTGCGCAGCCGGTCCAGGAGCTCGCTGGGCGGAATGTCGATCAGCTCGACCGCATCGGCCTGCGCCAGCACACTGTCGGGCACGGTTTCCGCCACCCGCACGCCAGTGATGCGGGCCACTGCCTCCGACAGGCCTTCCAAATGTTGGACATTCATGGTCGTCCAGACATCGATCCCTGCGGCCTGCAACTCGACGACATCCATCCAGCGCTTGGGATGACGCGAGCCCGGCGCGTTGCTGTGCGCCAATTCGTCGAGCAGCAGCACCGCCGGCTTGCGGGCCAGCGCGGCATCCAGGTCGAACTCCTCCAGGACCTGGCCGCGATAGTCCAGGCGTTGCCGGGGCAGGATCGGCAGGTCGCCCAGCTGCGCCTCGGTCTCCCCCCGTCCGTGCGACTCCACGATGCCGACCAGGATATCATCGCCGGAGGCGTGGCGGCGCCGGGCCTCATTCAGCATCTCGAAGGTCTTGCCGACGCCGGGTGCCGCGCCCAGGAACACCTTAAGCCGACCGAGCGCCGCCCTTCGTGTCCTGGCGAGCAGGGCATCGGGGTCGGGACGCGCGGGTTCGCTCATGATCGAGGTGTCTAGCTCAATCCGTGCTCAGCTGGCGTGGCGATGTCGCGGGGGCCGTCCCATGTCGCAGGCGGCGCCCGCGATCATGTGTCACCGAACCGCGTCCAGCGCGCGATTGAGCAGAAGCACGTTGACCCGGGGCTGGCCCAGAAAGCCCAGATCCCGATCTTCCAGCTGCGCGGCCAGCAACTGGCGGATGCGGGCTTCCGGCAGGCCGCGCGCCGCCGCGACGCGGGTGACCTGACGCGCCGCATTCTCCGGCGTGATATGCGGGTCAAGACCCGAGCCCGAGGCGGTGACCGCGTCGGCCGGCACGCCCCGCGCTTCGCCCAGCCGTTGCTGGATCGCGTCGCGCAGCGCCGCGCTGGTGGGGCCGAGCTGAGAGGCGGCGGATGCGGCGCCGTTGTAGGGGCGCTCGCGGGTGCGGGCCTCATTTTCCGGGTCTGCTTCGGTCGTGGCGGATGGACGGGGGTGGAAGTAACGGTCGGTGGTGAATAGCTGCCCCAGCAGCGCAGAACCCACTACCCTGTCGCCATCGCGAATGAGGGAGCCGCCGGCCTGCGCCGGGAACGCCAAGCCGGCGATCCAGGTGAACCCCAGCGGAACCACCAGGCCGAGCAGCAGGGTGAAGAACAGCACGGTGACGAGCGCCGGCCGAAGATGCGTCAGCATGTCAGACAGCTCCGACGATGGAGAGGAGGAGGTCGATCAGCTTGATGCCGATGAAAGGCGCCACAATGCCGCCCAGGCCGTAGATCAGCAGGTTGCGCCGCAGCAGCGCCGCCGCCCCCACCGGCACGTAGCGCACGCCCCGCAGCGCCAGCGGGACCAGTGCCACGATTATGAGCGCATTGAAGATCACCGCCGACAGGATCGCGCTGGATGGCGATTCCAGCCGCATGACGTTCAGCGCCTGCAACTGCGGGTAGGAGGTGACGAAGATGGCCGGCAGGATCGCGAAATACTTGGCGACGTCGTTGGCGATGGAGAAGGTGGTCAGCGCACCACGGGTGATGAGGAGTTGCTTGCCGATCTCCACCACCTCGATGAGCTTGGTGGGGTCGGAGTCGAGATCGACCATGTTGCCGGCCTCGCGCGCGGCCTGGGTTCCGGTCTGCATGGCCAGGCCCACATCGGCCTGTGCGAGGGCTGGCGCGTCGTTGGTGCCGTCGCCCGCCATGGCAACCAGCTTTCCCTGGGCCTGGGCATCCCGGATGTAGGCGAGCTTGTCCTCCGGCGTCGCCTCCGCCAGGAAATCGTCCACCCCGGCTTCGGCGGCGATGGCGGCGGCTGTCAGCCGGTTGTCGCCCGTCACCATCACGGTGCGGATGCCCATGCGACGCAGCTCCAGAAAGCGATCGCGGATGCCGGGCTTGACGATGTCCTTCAATTCGATCGCGCCGAGCAGCCGGCCATCCTTAGCGACCGCCAGCGGGGTGGCGCCGGCCCGCGCGATGCGGTCTACCACCTCCGCCAACCCGGCGGGCACCGGCACACCGAGCGAGCGCGCCAGGCTTTCCACGGCGCCCTTGCGATACTGCCCGCCCGTCACGTCCAGGCCTGAAATCCGGGTCTGCGCGGTGAAGGGAATGGCGATGGCGCCGGGCGGCAGGCTCGGCGGCTGAATGCCGTAGCGCTCGCGGGCGAATGTCAGGATGGAGCGTCCCTCCGGCGTCTCGTCGGAGAGCGAGGCGAGGACCGCCGCCTCCGCCAGTTCGGCCTCGGCGACGCCCGGGGCCGGGATGAAGCCGGCGGCCTGCCGGTTGCCGAACGTGATGGTGCCGGTCTTGTCGAGCAGCAGTACGTCCACATCGCCCGCCGCCTCCACCGCCCTGCCCGACGTCGCCAGAACGTTGAAGCGCACGAGGCGATCCATCCCGGCGATACCGATGGCCGAAAGCAGGCCGCCGATGGTCGTCGGGATGAGGGTGACGAGCAGGGCCGCCAGCACGGTCACTGATGGTGGCTCGCCACTGTAGGCGGCGAGGCCGACCAGAGTCGTGACTGCGATCAGGAAGATGATCGTCATGCCCGCCAGCAGGATGTCGAGGGCGATCTCGTTCGGCGTCTTCTGCCGCGCCGCGCCTTCCACCAGGGCGATCATGCGGTCGATGAAGGTCGAGCCGGCCGCCGCGGTGATGCGGACGACCAGCCAGTCCGAGACCACCATCGTGCCGCCGGTGACGGCGGAGCGATCGCCGCCGCTCTCGCGGATCACCGGCGCGGATTCGCCGGTGATGGCGGCTTCGTTGACCGAGGCTATCCCTTCGATCACCTCGCCGTCGGAAGGAATGAGATCTCCTGCCTCGACCAGCACGACGTCGCCGACCCGCAATTCGGCGGCTGGGCGCAACTGATGGTGGCCGCGGTCTTCCGGCCGGGCCAGCAGCTTGGCCTGCGCGGTGCTGCGCGTGGCCCGCAGGCTATCGGCCTGGGCGCGACCACGGCCTTCAGCGATCGCCTCGGCGAAGGTCGCGAACAGCACGGTGAGCCAGAGCCAGGCGGCGATGCCGGCCTGGAAGGTCCAGGGCTGGCCGGAAAGCGCGGCGCGGATGGCCAGCACGCTTACCAGCACCGAGACCACCTCGGTCACGAAGATGACGGGATTGCCGATGAGATGGCGTGGATCGAGCTTGACGAACGCCTCGGCCGCGGCGCGGACGACGATTCGTCGGTCGGCGAAGGCGGAGGTGCGTTGACGCCGGCCGGTGGGGGCGGCGGTGATCATGGCGTCCATGGAGTCAAACCTCAGAAGGTCGTGCCGGAGAGGAGGGCGAAGTGCTCGGCGATCGGCCCCAGGGCCAAAGCGGGCAGGAATTGCAGGCCGCCCAGAATGAGGATGACGCCCGCGAGGAGGCCGATGAACAGCGGCCCATGCGTGGGAAAGGTGCCGGCGCTTGCCGGCGCCTTTACCTTGGCCGCGATGGAGCCGGCGATCGCCATTACCGGGATGATGACGCCGTAGCGTCCGAACAGCATGCACAGCCCCAGAGTGGTGTTCATCCAGGGCGTGTCGGCCGTCAGCCCGCCGAAGGCGGAGCCGTTATTGCCGGTGGCGGAGGCGTAGGCATAGATGATTTCGGACAGGCCGTGTGGACCGGCATCCTGGATGGAGGCGGTGGCGACGGGCAGGACCGCGGCCACGCCGGCGAAACCCAGGATGAAGAGCGGCAGGATCAGCACCGCCAGCATGGCGAGCTTGATTTCCCTGGCACCCACCTTCTTGCCCAGATATTCAGGCGTGCGGCCCACCATCAGCCCGGCTACGAAGACCGCCAGCAGGACGAAGAGCAGGATGCCGTAGAGGCCCGAGCCCACGCCGCCCGGCAGCACCTCGCCCAGCTTGATGAGGAAGAGCGGAATCATGCCGGCCAGCGGCATGAAGCTGTCATGCATGGCGTTGACCGAACCGTTCGACGCGCCGGTCGTGGCGACGGCCCAGAAGGCCGAGAGCGGCACGCCGAACCGCACCTCCTTGCCTTCCATGTTGCCCAGCGCCCCGTCCACGCCCAGGGCCAGGTGCAATGGGTTGCCCGCGGCCTCGATGCCGTAGACGAGGAGCGTGCCCACGACGACGAAACCGCCCATGACGGCGAACAGCGCCCAGCCTTGCCGCTTGTCCTTCACGACATGGCCGAAGGTGAGCGCCAGCGCGAAGGGAATGACCAGGATGGCCCAGCTTTGCAGCAGGTTGGAAATGGCGCCCGGATTCTCGAAGGGATGGGCCGAATTGACCCCTAAGAAGCCACCGCCGTTGGTGCCAAGCTGCTTGATCGCAATTTGAAACGCTGCCGGCCCCAGGGGGATGGTCTGCTGGCCACCTTCCAAGGTCGTGGCGGTGACGTAAGCATCGAGCGTCTGCGGTACGCCGAGGGCGACGAGAGCAAGAGCCATGAGCAGGGCGATCGGCAGCAGCAGGTAAAGCGTCAGCCGAACGAAATCCGCCCAGTAGTTGCCGAGGTCGCGCAGGCCACCGGCCGCGAAGGCACGAGACAGCGCGAGTGCCAGGGCCATGCCGGTGGAGGCGGACAGAAAATTCTGCGTCGTAAGGCCGGCCATCTGAGAGAAATAGGAAAGTGCGGATTCGCCGGAATAGGCCTGCCAGTTGGTGTTGGTGACGAAGGAGACCGCGGTGTTGAAGGCGAGCCAGGAGGACATGCCGCCGAACCCCTGCGGATTCCACGGCAACACGCCTTGCAGCCGAAGGATGGCGAACAGCAGCAGGAAGCCGATCAGGTTGGAGGCCAGCATCGCAAGGGTGTAGGCCTTCCACCCTTGCCCGCGCGCGGGGTCCACGCCGGCAACGGCATGGATCACACGCTCGACGGGCCCAAGGAAGCGGACATTGCCGCTGCCGATGGCTGCGATGTAGTGCCCCAGGGGAATTGCAGTGAGCAGGATAAGCGCCAGGGTAAGGCCGATTTGCAGCAGCCCGTTTGCCGTCATGTCACAGGCTCTCCGGGCGGAGGAGTGCCCACAGCAGATACCCGAACAGGCCGAGCGCGACCGCGCCGGCGGCAATCCATTCCAACGTCATGTCAAACGTGCTCGGCGCCGGTGCAATACAGTTCGAAGAGAAGAAATGCGCCGAGGCCAAGCATCAGCGGGAGAAGATCGTCCACTATTCGGGTCTTTCGAGTTTCGTCGTTGGTTCTCCATAAACCGATGGCTGTAAAAAAGCGGTGGGCCGTTCAGGCGGATATTATAAGGGTGGTGCAAAGGGGGATCGGGGGCGGCGCGGTCTGGGCCGTTGACGCGTCGTCGGGGGTGATTGGCTGGTTGTGGACGCAGTCAGCCGCGAAACGGTCTCTCCGCTGACGGTCGAGACTTCCCTGTATTTGGCATTTACAGGGAAATCAGTGGAGGATCTCTGCGGCTTCGCCGTTGCAACGGCCACAACCTTCGGAAAAGGCATGTTTTTCAGGCCTTGGGCAGGCTAAGACGCACGCCGAAAACAGGGAAGGGTGAGGCTCATATCAGGGTAAGGGTGGCGTCGGAACAGAACATCATCAGTCTAGAATGGTGGTTTTGCCGGGATCACCGCCTCAGCAAACGGGATGGCTCTACAGAAAAACGGGATGAGCGTGCGAGAAGTGGGATGTGGAGGCCGGGCAACGGGACGTGAAGGCGGCACGACGGGATGTGAGCATGGACTTGCGGGTTTACGGATCCTCGTCGCGGGATGCCGGAGTTTTCCGCGGTCCGGCATGCAGCGGTACTGGGACGTTGGGATCACGAGGCGGGATCAGCTGTGAGGAGCTGCCCGCGCTCGCAGAGTCCGAAAGCGACCGTGTCCATCGGTCATTTCGGTCCCGTGTAGCGGCTCTCACCGAGGCTAAACATCTTTTGTTTTAGTTCAGTTGACCGAAGGGAAAGATTGCCGTCAGCCTACGAGCCATGCACCTTCTCGGGCGTTCTCTTGGTAGCCAATTCCCATATGCGATCGAAGTAGGTTGGCATCCTTGAACCGGGCGGCTCGCGTTCGATGCGCTGCAGCAGATCGCGTAGCTCGGACACCGAGGCGTTGGCCAAGAGCATCTCGGCATCCAAGCCGAACATTGCCACCATCCGTCGCATCAACTCCCTACGGTCGGACAGGCAGCTCCGGCGAGCGTCCCCGGCTCTTGTCGGGAGCTCTGGCATTTCCTGCTCAAGCCAATCGATGAGCCTGCGGACGCGTTGTGCGGGAGCCGGGCCCTTCATTACGAAGTGGTCGTAGTCGTAGTCCGCCATGGCGTAGGCGATCGTCCAAGCCAGATAGTAGGGGCGAAAGGTTTCCGCCTCCACCGCCGTCACCAGACCTCGAAGAAGCAAGAGCCACCGATCTGCGGTGATCTGTCCATGGCAATGGACGTGCCGCCTGCGCCGTTTGGGTCGTTCAGCTGCTAAGATGTCGCAAGTCAGTTGCTGCCGCTCTTCTGTGTCGCTGCGGTAGCCGCCGGCGAAGTGATGGCAAGCTCGCTCCAGCAAATCGAGCACCACTGGGGAGCAACCTCCGGAGGATGACGCCTCGTGCAGCGCCTCCGAGGCTAGAAAGAAGAGGAAGCGGCGCCTCTGCTGCGTGTCGAAGCGCAAGACGAAGTGGGCGAACGGGTAGAAGCGCTCCGGTGTCTCTCGTAGACCGGCCTCGAGGCGAAGCGCCACCAGTCGAAGCCGCTGGGGTATCGTCAAACCAAAGCCCTTTCTCCTTGGCGCGAGAGCGTCGACAATTCCCTCCAGTGTTTGGCCCCGGCTGTACCGCTCCACCATGGTATCAGTTACCTGGACCTGCTCGCTCTGAAGGAGCTTCGAGGTACCATCGGCTAGAGAGGTGCTCGGCACCCCAGAAGGAGGGAGTCTTTCCATAACAAGTAGGCATATATACTAAAGTCTAATTTAAATCAAATCGATAGATGCCGGGCCTGTACTTAAATTATCTAGTTTGTGGTGACGCAGTTCCGAATCCACCAACTGAATAGCGTCGGCGCGTAAGCGACGATCCTGACGCTTCATGGGTCCCACCCGTCGACAACCCGCTTCACGGGGCAGCTCGTTGACTGCAGGCTTAGTTATCCACAGGATTTTGCGTTATCCCGCGTCGTCGGTGCGCAGTAACGGAGACCGATTCGGCCCCGAGACTGGCAGACTTTTATTTGCGAATACTATCATTTAATACTGAATAGCTCTCAGTAAGCGCTAAGTAAAATTCCTAAGAGATCCTAAGGACGCATTTAGGGGTCATTTAGGGGATAGTACTTAATAAGTATCGATCGAGTAATAAACTGGTTGAAATCGCGGGCCCGGGCCGATACCGCTGATGCATGAAACAAGCATCACACGCCCCTTTGCCGTCCGCCGAACGCGCTCCCCGCGCTATGGATTACAGGCCAGTCGAGACCCTTAAACCCGCCAGCCGTAATCCGCGGACCCATAGCCGCAAGCAGATCCGCCAAATCGCCGACTCCATCGAGCGCTTCGGCTTCACAAACCCCATCCTCATCGATTCAGACGGCTCCATCATTGCCGGCCACGGGCGAGTGGCCGCCGCTAAGCTATTGGGTTTCGAGCAAGTACCAGTTGTGCCGCTGGGCGACCTGTCGGCGAAGGAACGACGTGCCTACGCCTTAGCAGACAACAAGCTGGCGTTGAATGCCGGTTGGGATCAGGAACTGCTGGCGCTCGAATTTCAAGAGCTGATCGACGCCGGGTTCGAGCTGGAAGTCACCGGCTTCAGCCTAGCCGAAGTGGATTTCACCCTTGATCAGGCCCGACAGCAAAGCCCAACTTCCGACGACACGGCAGCCGATCAGATTCCCGCTGCCTCAGAGCACGCGGTTTCGCGGACGGGCGATCTCTGGCGTCTAGGATCGCATCTCCTTCTATGTGGGGACGCTCGGACGGAGTTGGACTACGACCGTCTGATGCAAGGGCAGCGGGCCGGCCTGGTGTTCACCGACCCTCCCTACAACGTGCCTATCGACGGCCATGTGTCCGGTCTCGGGCGCATCCGGCATCGTGAGTTCGCCATGGGGGTAGGCGAGATGGCGGCGGAGGAATTTTCCGCTTTCCTTGGCCTAACGATCCGAAACTCCGCGGGTCAGTGCCTTGACGGCGCTATTCTGTTTATCTGTATGGATTGGCGGCATGTGGAGGAGCTCTCGGTAGCCGGCCGACAGGCTGGTCTCGAACTGAAAAACCTCTGCGTCTGGAACAAGAGCAACGGTGGGATGGGAAGCTTCTACCGTTCCAAGCATGAGCTCGTGTTCGTCTTCAAGCACGGCTCCGCGCCCCATGTGAACAGCTTCGGCCTCGGCGACACTGGTCGTTACCGGACCAACGTGTGGGACTATCCCGGCATCACTAGCATAGGATCGAGCCGAGCGTCGGAGCAGGCTATGCATCCCACGGTGAAGCCAGTGGCGCTGGTAGCGGATGCCATTCGAGACTGTTCGCGCCGCGCGGATGTCGTGCTAGATCCTTTTGCCGGCTCAGGCACGACGCTGATCGCGGCACAGATGACAGGGCGAACAGCGCGTCTCATCGAGTTCGACCCGCACTACTGCGACACTATCATTCGTCGGTTCGAAGCATTCACGGGCAAAAAGGCAGTGCTGGCTGAGAGTCGCCAGTCCTTTGAAGATCTGTCTGAACTCCGGGTCGATCCTGAGGGGATTTGTCCATGAGCGGCCCTTCTGACGACGACATCCCCGATGCGGTTGGCTATGGCCGGCCACCTAAGGCCAGTCAGTTTCGCAGGGGGCAGTCCGGGAACCCACTGGGTTGACCGCGCAAGAAGATCAAGCCGGAGGAGACGCCTGTACTCTTCCCTACCAGGGAAGCGCTTCGCAATGAGGCGAGGCGTCGGATCCCCATCAAGGACGCGTCGGGGAGGCACGAAGTGACGGCTACCCAGGCCGTGCTGCGTGCTAAATTCATGAAGGCAGTGCAAGGGAGCGTGTTCGCGCAGCGGGAATACCTGGCTCGCCAAATGGTAGAGGATGAACGG
>CAXTJY010000030.1:5776-14088 GCA_964244395.1 uncultured Rhodovarius sp. | reverse complement strand
TGGCCTCCTCACGGGAGCCGCCAGAATGAGCCGCCCGAGGCGGTTGCGTGCCTGAACCGGGAGGAAAGTTGCATGCCAACCGCAAGAAAATGCGGGCTGCCCGTAACATCCCTTGTTTCTCCCCGGGAGGTCTGAAACACACATCAATGTGTAAATCCAATCGGGCGGGGGTCTGATGCACGGCACGGTGACGGAGAATCGGGTTCTCGGCCTCTACTGGCCGCACCCGGACGCGGGCCTTCTCTGCGGATTCGCGGCTGAGCCGCCCAAGCCAGACGCTTCCACGCGGGTGATCCAGACCCTGAATGGCGCCTGGTACACCGTGGACCAGCGAGACGTCATGCTGCTGCCGAGGCACGTCACGGCCGCCACCCTATCGAACGCCATCGGTCGAGCGTGAGGCTTCATGGCGAAGTCCAGGTCGATCGCCTTCGACAGCTAGCCGCGGGCCGGCTGCCGCTCGGCGAAGTTGCCAAGCGGCTCGGCATCTCGGTCGATCAGGCTCGGGCGATCGCGGATACGCGTGGCATCCGGGTTGTTCGCGATAACCGGACCGGCGGCCCGCGGCCCACCATGGCGCGGGGTCGCGCGCAGTCGGATTTCGCGGCGAAGCTCCGCGCCTCCTACGTTGCCCGTCAGGCCCATGAGTCCCGACTTGCCACCGCCCCCAAGCTGACGCCAGAAGAGGAGCAGGAGAAGGTCGCCGAGTTCCTGCGGCGCAAGGGTGTCACGGTTTGTCCACCAATGTATCTCGAAGGCTGCAACGACCCGATCGACACCCGAACGAGGGCGCCGCGGCGCCGGTAGTCCGTAGGGCGCGAGGCCCAAGCTCTGCGGAGCTGGAGGCCAAGAGGCGCGAGATGGAGATCTACGACAGTCTCCCGCCGGCCGTGCGCCGCATCCTGCGCAACATGATGTACAAGTCACCCATGAAGGCTTTGGCCGAGGCCTACTGGGCCATGACGCTGTATACGCACGTTGAGCGGGCGGTTCACATGGCCGGCTTCGTCCTGCACTGCGAAGGTCTGGCCATCAAGATGGAGGCCGAGCGGCACGCCAAGCGCGAAGCCGACTGGATCGACCGCGGGCTCCGGCCGGCCGGCACTTCGACCCCCTACCCGCACGTCGGCGCCGAGGCCACGATCATGCGGGCCGAGCCCCTTCTGAATGGGCTGGACGGCTAAGCCGGCCTGACACCATGCCGGATAGACGCGCTTCTCGGCGCGTCGCAGGACCGCCGCGTCGCTTCCACCAGCGACCAGGTCCGGCGGGGCTCCCTGCCGGAGGCAAAACATGGCGGCGTCGCCACCGGAACCCCGGGACGTGTCGAAGGGCGGCCCCCCAGCCATCCCGCCAGGCGCCGTCGCGTCACCCATCCCGCAAGGTATGTTCGACCGCCTGAAGGAGATGATGGGCCATATCACGGGCCGCGGGCCGCGCCGTAGCCTGGCTCTGCCGGATCCTGGCCCCCTGGCGGCTAACACGCGGCCGACCGCCGAACCGCAAGCCCAGCAGCCTGACCCGCGCGACACCACTGGCTACATGGGCCCCGGCAAGCCACAGCAAAGTGTGATTTCCACATCATACAGGGATGTGGCGGGCCGGGCTTTCGACTATCAGGCTGGATACAACTCGGCGGCGAGGGTCCGGCAGTGGGAAGGCGTCACGATCGAGACGCTCCGCAATATCGCGGAGAACTACGACCTCCTTCGGCTGGCCATCGAGACCCGCAAGGACCAGGTCGCGAAGATCGGCTGGTCTATCCTGCCCCGCAAGAAGCCGGGCGCGCAGTTCAGGCCGAAGGCCGACCAGCGATGCGTCGAGGTCGAGAAGTGCCTCCGGCGACCCGACGGGGTCCATACCTGGGACCAGTGGATCCGGATGGTGACGGAGGACAGCTTCGTCGTCGATGGCGTCGCGCTATTCCGGCGCCGCACGCCGGAGGGCAAGCCCTTCGCCCTGGAGGTCGTGGACAGCGGCACCGTCCAGCCCCTGATCGACATCACGGGCCGCTCACCCCTGAGCCCTCACCCGGCCTATTCGCAGATCATCAAGGGCACACCGGTCGCCCACTACACGCGCGACGAGATGACGTACTGGCGGCGCAATCCCCGGTCCAACAAGGTTTATGGGTTCGGGCCGGTCGAGCAGATCGTCCGGACCGCCATGCTGGGGCTCGGCCGCCTGGCCAAGCAGCTCAGTCACTACACGGACGGCAACATGCCGGCCGCCCTGCTGCCGACGCCGGTCGATTGGTCGGCCGAACAGCTCCGCGAATTCCAGCAGATGTTCGACCTGCTGGCCCGCGATCCGACCCAGAAGGCCAAGACGCGCTTTGTGCCGGGCGGCGTGGGCGCGCCGATCATCCTCAACACCGAGGCCGTCCTGTTCGGGCCCTTCGACGAGTGGCTGGCCCGGATGATCTGCTACGCCTTCTCGCTCCCGCCGTTCCCCTTCGTCCAGCAGACCAACAAGGCGACGGCCGAGAGCCAGTACGACAGCGCGCGGGAGGAAGGGCTGGGGCCTTTCCTGAACGCTCTGAAGGCGATGCTGGACATCGAGATCGAGGAGTTCTTCGGCCAGCCCGACCTGGAGCTCGTCTGGGACGACGTCCGGCAGCTCGACCCGACCGAACAGGCGGCGCGCGACAAGTCCGACATGGCCGACGGCATCATCGGGGTGGACGACATCCGGGCGACCCGGGGCCAGGAGGCGACCGGCGCGCCCGCCCTGGTGCGCGGCATCGGTCCCATGGGGTTCATGACCTGGGACCAGATCAATCAGTGCATCGCCGACGGCACCAACATGCCGCAGCCCCCCATGGCCATGGACGCCCTGGCGGCAGGAGGTCTCGAGAATGCGTCGCCCGAGGTGCTGCGGCAGCTCGGCATCGACCCAGAATCACTCGGCGGCGGTGGGGCGCCGGGTGCCGCTGGGCCTGGGGGCGGTCGGGGGGCCGCTCCCGGGCCGGCGGGTTCTTCCCTGGCCTCCGTGGCGTCACGGACGCCGCGCCTCCCCGAGGTCGCCAAGCTTCTCGCAAGCGCCGGAGCACGCTCACATGACGACATGCCGTCACGTCTGGTATCCATCGGGCCTGCACGAGGCCAGCGTCCACAAGCACGAGGAATGCCTGACGTGCGGCACCCGCCGGGTGTTCGTGGCCAAGAAGGCCAAGGCGATGTGGGACGTCGGCTGGGTGGAGCGGCGGGGGCAGCCCGTGCATGAGACCGCCGGCGAGCACCAGGTCATCATGCCGGGAGGGCGCTGAAATGGCGTTCGGCCCCGCCCTTACCAAGCGCGACCTCAGCGCTGCCGAGCACCAGCAGCGCGTCGATGCCGCGAAAGCCCGGTGGGCCGGGTATGCCGGCGCCACGCAGCCACGCCGCGCCGCCCAGGCGACCGAGGAGCCCAGCAAGCCCGGGTGGACGGGCGAGCGGCTGGGCGTGGCGCGCGGCATCAAGGTGCAGGCCTCGACCACGATCGCCCCGACCTGGAAGCACAACTACGACGGCCGCGAGTGGGGCTACGGGGCCGATGGGCCGCCGCAGGACCAGGGCGGCCGCGTCTATGCCGCCCTCGAGCGCAAGCCGCTGGTGCCGAAGGAGATGACGGCCGACCAGTTCGTCACCTTCGGCCGGCAGGTCATGGACACGACGCGCTCCATGCGGGACGCCATCATCAAGGAAGGCCTGACGGGCGATCGCGGGCTCAGCACGGGCGGCAAGGACAAGAAGCGAGCCAAGGCGACGATCCCGGAAAGCCGGCAGGGCGATACCGAGGCGCACCGCATGGCGTTCAACCATGCCCGGACGCTGGCTCTGCATGACGTCGGCCTCATCCGGGTGCCGAGCTTCAGCCTATCGGGCGAGGCGAAGGAGAAGCTGGCCGGGCTCGAACCCTTCATGTGGCGGGCGCGCCGGCAGATCACGAACCGGCTGCGCGACCAGCATCCTGAACATTGGGCGGCGTCGCGCCGGCAGTTCGGCGACGAGTTCCAGGACCGCCGGACCTATGTCCGCTCCACCCGCGGCGGCATCCAGGCCGGCGAGCGGAAGAGGAAGTTCGAGCGCCACTCGACTATGGTGAAGCGCTGGAGCGCGGCATCCTCCGCGATCGCCTGATGGAGAAGCGGACGGCCGGCGAGCCGCTGAGCGAGGCCGAGCTGCAGCAGCGGCGCGATGCCGCGCGGGCCCGCTGGGCCGATGTAGCGACGGGCGCCGCGGGTGGCGCATCCGCCGCGGTCGCCGGCTCGCTGGCCCGCACGCTGGTGGAGCGCCAGACTGGGCGCCGGAAGGCCGGCAAAGCCATACGGGATGGCGCCGCCGCGGCAGCCGCGGAACCCGCTCGCGCCGAGGCTCGAATCGCGCGGTACGGCGAGGCCGTCCAGTCGATCAAGAGCCGGATCGGCGGCCCCTTCCCCATGAAGGACTGGGCGCAGCACCTGCGGCGCCAGCGGCGCCAACTGGATGCCGACTGGGATGATTTCGCATCAGGTCGACGAGTGCCGCCAGACCACCTGATCGGCGGCAATTACTCCGATGTCGCGCGCTCCTATGGGCAGCGCAGCTTCGATCTCAGCCAGGAGATCATGCGAGCCGAAACCCGCCCGAAGCCTGGCCGGCGCCACTTCCTCGAGGGCAAGCCAGCGGTCGGGCGCGTAAAGGGCGGCGGACGGCGCAAGAAGATCCCGGGCATCACGGCCGCTGACATCCCGCCCATCCGGGCTGAGATGCGAGGCGACCTGAAGGCGCGGGCCGAGCACTTCGGCCTCACGGAGCGTGCCAAGGTGCAGTTCCGGCAGCGCGACGACCGAGCCGCCAGTATCGGCGAGGCGCGGGACATCCTGCGGGCGCGGCCGAAGCTGTCAGGGCGGGGCTTGGCCGCCGCCGGCGTGCTGGGCGCGGCTCTGGGTGGGCTGGGGGCCTTGCTGGGTTCCAGGCCAGTCGAGAAGCTGGCCAAGGCCGCGCCGCGCGGCACCGGCGCCGCCACGAACGCCCTGGCGGCCCGGCTGGCCGGCCTGTTCCGCGCCTGGGCGGAAAACCCCGCGCAGGCGAGCGACGTCGACGACACGCGCGATGCCATTCAGGACGCCGAGCAATCATTTCGCGAGGCGGCTGAGGCCGTGGCCAGACCGCCCCAGGGCTCAGACACCCAGGCGGCACCCAGCGGCGGCGATCCGCGCGCCGTCCTGGCCTTCAACTTCGACTCCCGGAATCCCCGGGTGGAGCGCGAACTCGCCGCCTATTCGTTCGACCTCATCCGCTCCATCACGGACCAGAGCCGTGAGGCGATTCGGACCGCCCTGCAGCTCGGCGCCCTGAGCGGGGCCGGCATCCCCGAGCAGGCCCGCCTGGTCCGGCAATCGGTGGGCCTCAGCCCCGGTCAGGTCGTCTGGGTCCAGTCCTTCCGGAAGCAGCTCGAGCGCCTGGACCCGAAGGCTCTGGATCGCGAGCTCCGCGACCGGCGATTCGATCCCACGATCCGGAAGGCCATCGAGGCGGGCCGGCCGATGACCGACGTCCAGATCCAGAGCTACGTCGACGCCTACCAGCGCCGCACCCTGGCCTACCGGGCCACCATGATCGCCCAGACCGAGACCCTGCGCGCCACGAACCGCGGCAGCGTCGCCCAGGTGAAGGCCATGCTGGAGGCAGACCCGAGCCTGACGGTGGAGAAGACGTGGCGCAGCGCCGGCGACGACCGGGTGCGGGATGCTCACAAGGAGCTGGAAGGGCAGATGCAGGTCGGGCTCGACACGCCCTTCGTCGTCCAGGGGCCGAACGGACAGACGCGGTCGATCCGCTACCCGCACGACCCCATGGCGGCAGCCGACCTGACCGTCGGGTGCCGGTGTTCCATGGAGTTCCGCGTGGTGCCGATGGCGCGGGCGCGGCGCGAATTGGTGGCGGAGGCCGTTTAGAGCTTCTCAATCACATTCCTCTGTGAAATCCACAATAAGTGGTGATACAGGAGGCTGCCTTGTTGGGATGTTTCGTGGCTTTGGTCCTTCTCCTCGACGCTTCTGGGTCCGTGTCGCCCACCGACTGGCGCCTGCAGGTGCAGGGCACGGCGGACGGCATTGCCGACGAGGCCGTGGTCCGTGTCATCGAGCGCCAGGGGCCGATGGCCGTCGCGGCCATCGCGTTCTCCGACATGACGGTGCCGCTCGTGTCCTGGCGAGTGGTGCGGAACGCCGCCGAGGTCCAAGGCTTCGCCCAGGCGCTGCGCGAGGCGCCCCGGGCCCTGTATGGCGGGACCCGCATCGGCGAGGCCATCGAGGATGCCGTGGTGGCGCTGGACGCCGCGCCCTGCCAGGCCGAGCAGGAAGTCATCGATGTCGCGTCCGACGGTGACGCCGACCCGGTGCCGACCAGGCGGGCGCGCGACGCGGCGGCGCTACGCGGCACCCGGGTCAATGCCATCGGAATCGGCCGCCTGCCGGGCGGCGATCCGGCCGACTGGCTGCGGGAGAATGCCATCACGCCGGGCGGGTTCGCGATCGCGGTGGAGTCGTGGGGCGACTTCGCCACGGCCATCCGGCGGAAGATTTCAATGGAGGTGGCGAGCAGATGATTGAGATAGGGCCCGTGCTCGCCGAACTGCTGAAGCATGTGGCCGGCGGCTGCGGCCTGCTGATCGCTGTGTGGATCATCTGGCGATGAGCGAGGCCCAACCAGCCAAAATTACGAGCCGAACCGTCGACCTCGCCTGGGCGCTCTCCTCCTACCCGTTCGAGGGCGACGAGACCGATACCCTGTCCCTGTCCGACAAGATCGTGGTGGGGCGGAAGCCATATGACTGCCAGGTCTGCCTCGGCCCCGTGCTGGCCGGTGAGCGCCATCGCGCCCTCACCGAGATCAACCGCGAGGACCGCAAGGTGATGACGTTCCGCTTCTGCGGGAAATGCACCAGGGCGCAGGCGATGACGGACGCTGGGGATTGGGAGCAGCGTCTGCTCGGCAGCCGGTATCGGCTTGGGGAGAGGCGAGCACAGGCGAATCGAAAGGTGGACGCATGAGGCCGATGAATGAGGTCAGCGGCATCGTTTCTTTCCTGCGGGAAAGCTTGGCGATCGAGAGCATTTTCCGCATGCCCTCCGTTACCGAAGTCAAAGCCTCCATGGTGTTCCTCGATCGCTACTCGGTCAGCTTTGGGGACCTCCAGTCAATCCAGATGGTCTATGCCCCCGGCGCCGAGCTGCGCAGTCGGCCTGGGATGAACGTGCGTGTCGGCAATCATCAACCGCCGGAAGGCGGGGAAGGGATCGCCGAGGCGCTGAAAAATCTCCTGATCCGGGTCAATGGCGGCGGCGATCCCTGGTCGATGCACGTCGAGTTCGAGACCCTGCACCCTTTCATGGATGGCAACGGCCGCACCGGCCGGATTCTCTGGGCCTGGAATATGCTGTCGCTCGGCCAGGACCCGTTCAGCCTGCCGTTCCTGCATCGCTGGTATTACCAGACGTTGGAAAGGGTGGGGCGGTGAAAGCACGCCGCTTCAAGCTCATCCCGCCCGGCGCGTCGCGCGAGGTCGCAAGCCTTGTCGCTGACACCAAGGGGCGGCTGCGCCGCGGCGACGTGCGGGCCATCGCGATCGTTCTGGTCAGGCCCGGAGGCGAGGTCGACACCTGCTTCGCCGGCCACCATGACGGTCACTTCCACCAGCTGAACAGCGGGATCTCCATCCTGCGGAAGCGCTTCGATGAGGAAGCGACGTGATGGATGTCATGGCGGAGGTGCGCGGGGTGGTTCGGGATTTCTTTGCGCCGCTCGTCTGGGTCTGGCGGAAGGTGACGGGGCGATGATGCTGGGGCACATACAAGTCTATGTCAGCCCTTTACTGGTCGAGCGCCGGCCATGGCCCCGTAGCCCAGGCCGCGCGCGTCGGCGGGCGCGTCTTGGCCACCGGCAGCACACCAAAGAAGTGCCGCGGCGGACGGCGCTGGTGGCTGGGGACGCCATCTACGTCCACCCAGCCATGTACGAGGCCATAAAAGCGAAGTTGTCGATGAGGGAGAGCAATCGGTGAGCATTCCTGAGGAGTGCGACTCACGCTGGTGGCGGCCCTGCAAGTGGCGCGCTCGGTACGAGGTGGTGCCGCATCCTGAACTCATGAAGGTCGCGGCCGCGCATCACGCCGAAAGCGCAGCGCTCAGTGCCGAGTGGGCTACTGACGACGCTCTGCGAGCCGGGACGAGGACATACCTTCGCGACATCTGCGAGCGGTGCGGGGCGACGCGCGAACGGAATGAGGGGTCCGGTCAGTGAGCGCCCTCGCTCTAAGGCCCCCACCCGTCCGGCTTGGCCTCCCGC
>CAXTJY010000030.1:261-5766 GCA_964244395.1 uncultured Rhodovarius sp. | reverse complement strand
CACAACATGTTCCTCAACGCCGCGATGACGACGGCGGACATGGACTCTGCCCTGGCCGCCGCCGACATCGCCCTGGCCGCGACGCGCGCGCACATCGGCGATCTGCAGCCGCACAAGCTGGTCAGCCGCAAGGGCACCCTGCTCGGCACCGTGACGATGCCGCGGCGCGTCGAGATCGACCTCTATGAGAGGGGCGGGGTGCGGTTCTACGTCATGCCTCCGCTCAGATACCTGATGTACTCAGGCGAGGACGCGATGCTGCCTGCGACCGTCCGGGTCGGCGCGATCTACTGGACATATCACGGCGAACTCGGCGATGTCGTGATGCTGGACAGCATCTCGGTCGAGGAGTGGGAGAAGATCCCAGACCACACCTTCGCGCCCTCGGCCGCCTACCTGCGTTCGCTGCTGGAGTGAGCCACGCCTGCGCCGTCTGCGGCGCGCCGACCCGCCTGGTCGAACACCACTTCGAGCATCGCCGGCCGCCCGGCAACACGCCCTTCTGGGCGCCACTCTACTTCCGGGCGGGGCCGGACTGGGTGCTGGTGGAGGGATATTGCGGGTCGAAGTGCTCCACCGAGGGCCATCGACGGGCAACGCAACTCCCTATTTGAACATTCCGAAAAATGCCGACCATGACGGGTGAAGCCACAGGAGCTCGCCCTCATGGACTTCAACCCCGAAGAACTCGCCCCCATCGAACGGGCCCTGGCCCACCTGACCGGGGACCAGCGGGACCGGGCCATGGTGAAGGCCTGCCGGCACGCCACCGACGCCGTCGCGTTGCACCAGGCCGGGCAGCCGATCGTGCCGAGCGAGGATCACTCCGAACTCGCCAAGGTTGTCTACAGCTCAGTCGATGCCATGGTGAAGCGAACCGCTGCGCCGGTGGGCGATACGGCCGCAACCGATCTCGAGAAGGCCGCGGCCCCAGCCACGCTCGACCAGGGCCGGAAGCCCGGCGCCCACCTGGCGGCCAGCCTCCGCGTCGCGGGCAAGAAGAAGAAGGAGAAGGCCCATGAGGGCGCCACCACGGAGGGCGCGAAGACGTTGTTCCGTGCGCCCGGCGGCTTCCAGAAGGCGGCCCCCGCCACGCTCGACCAGGGTCGCAAGCCCGGCGCTCATGGTGCCGCCAGCCTTCGCGCCGCGGGCAAGAAAACGAAGATCAAGGCCCACGAGGGCTCCACGACCGAGGGCACCCGTACACTGTTCCGCGCGCCGGGCGGCTTCCAGAAGGCCATCGACGGTCTGCCGCTGGCCCAGCGCTCGCACGCCGAGGCGCTGCTGAAGGCGGGCGAGACCGAAGAGCTGCAGAAGTTCATCGGCCCCGCCCTCCTGGCGGCGCGCGCAGCCCTGCCGACCGTGGCGCGAGCCGCGGCGAGCCTGGGTTCGCGGATCTTCGGCGCGGCACGCTCGGCCGCCCCGGCCGCCGGCGCCGCGCTACGGAGCCAGGGGCAGAACGCCATGGCGGGCGCCAAGGTGGTCGCAACGGTGGGAACCCGCATGGGATCCGCGGCTGGCCAAGCAGGTGCCGCCGGCATCGGTAGGGCGAGGAGCGCCCTCGGCGCAGCAAAGCCCCGGTTGCGGACAGCCGTCGACATGGCGGCGATCGGGGGCGCGACCCTTGCGAGCGACGCCGGCAACTTCGCCCAGAAGCACCGGCGCAAGCTGGCCGTGGGCGGCGCCGCGGCCGTCGGCGGTGCGGCGGGCTACGCCGCGGCACGGCCCCGCCAGGCCGCCGCTCCCAAGTTTTGATCGGGTTTTGATCAAGGAAAAAAGCCGTGAACACCTCAACGACCCCGAGCGGCTTCTCGTTCGAGAAGACCCTGAGCCTGGCCAAGATCGACGTCGAGCGACGCCTCATCTACGCGCGCGCCGCTGCCGAGGAGCCGGATCGCTCCGGCGAGGTTATGGACTACGCAACCGGCAAGCCGGACTTCCAGCGCTGGTCGGGCGAGATTCATGCGGCCTCTCAGGGCATGAGCAAGGGCAACGTGCGGCTCATGCACGACGCCAAGCGGGTGGTCGGCAAGCTGACCGAGATGGAGTTCAACGACGACGCCAAGGCGGTCGATGTCTGTCTGAAGGTCGTCGACGACGCGGCCTGGAAGCTCTGCACCGAGGGCTGCATCACCGGCCTGTCGATCGGCGGTTCCTACGCCCGGAAGTGGAAGGACGAGAAGACCGGCCTGACGAAGTACACGCCGAAGATCACCGAGATCAGCCTGGTCGATAACCCCTGCATCCCGAGCGCCCGCCTGGTCGAACTCGTGAAGGCCGACGGCGCGACCGAGATGATGAAGCTGTGCGGCCGGCCCCGGACCTTCGATGAGGTGCGAGCCGAGCAGCCGAGCGGGCGGGACTTCGAGGCATGTCTGAAGGCGGCGCCGAACGCGCCGCGTGGGTTCGATGAGGTGCTGGCGAAGCGTGATCGGATCCTCGGTCGTCCGGCCCGGCCTGCACTGGCCGCGTGACCCGCCAGCTCTCCCCAGCTGAGCTCGAGCAGCGTCGCAACGCCGCGCGGTCGCGCTGGACGCGCGCGGCCGGACTGTCCGGGAAATTTTCGGTCAGAGACATCCGCGCCCCAGCTGGTCGTGAAGTCGGCGGCATCCTGAATCTGGATACTGGCGAACACACCGTCGTCTGGGGTGACGAGCATTCAGTTCTGAGAGAGTCTGCCGGCCGGCGCGAGATCGGTTTCCACACCCACCCGCAAAGCCATCTGCGCCTGTCGCCGCCCAGCACGGCGGACGTGAGGGCCGTCATCAACAATCAAAGGCCTGAGGTCGTGATGACGCACGGCGGCGAGGTCTATGTGATCAAGCCCGGGAGCTTGGATGCCCCGTGGCGCGCCGACAAGACGATCCGACGCCTCTTCGGACAAGCGCGCAAGCGTGGCTCGCTGAAGGCGCAGGAACTCCTCGATCTTGGCGCAAGTCGAAAAGACGCCGTCAAGATGGGGCGTGAATACTTGATGGCAAATGCCCTTGGGGCCCTGAGGGGCGCGGCGGATGCCGGCTTCATCACGCTTGGGACCAACAAAGCCGCTCGGGCTCGCGAAGGCGGGGCGGAGGGGCGCCGTGCGCGTCGGGTGGCGGCGCGATACGCCAGGCTGGTCCGAGAAAAGCGCACGATCCTCGACAGGGCTGGCGACTGGCTCGATCGCAAGCTGACACCAATCAAGAAGAGCCATCCGCTCTCCCCAGCCGAGCTCGAGCAGCGCCGCAACGCCGCGCGCGCCCGATGGGCCGCGGCCGGCGCGGTGGCTGGCGCCGGCGCCGCAGGATTCTCGATCCCGCAGGCCTTCATGGCGCCGCGCCGCCCCACCGGCACCGAGACGCGCGGGGAGTTCCGCCAGCAGGGCCGGCAGTTCATGGGCGCGCTGCGCCGCGAGGGCGCGACGAAACAGGAGCGCTCCGCCATCTGGGTCGGTGAGCGTCGCGCCGTCCTGTCCGACATCAAGGCGTCGTTCCGCCCGGTAGGCGACCGACGCGTCCAGACCGCAACGGCTGTTGCGCTTGCCGCCCTCGCCGCCGGCATCGCCGCTCCGTCGGCCGTGGGTGGCGCACAGCCTACCCCGGACCAGAAGCGCGCCCAGGCGGCCGTCCAGTGGGGCGGCGGCGTGCTGGGAGGGCTCGGCGCCCTGCGGGCCGCCATGCCGGCCGTTCGGCGCGTGCCGCGCGCCGCCTTCGCTGTCACCGGTGTCGGTGCCGGCTGGATCGCCGCCACCCGAAAGGACGCCTGATGGGCCGCCCGCGCTTCAATGCCGACCTGATCGCCGAGCTGCGCGGCCGCGCCGTGGCGCACAACCGCTCGGGCGGCGAACCAGTGAAGCTCGACCATCTCAAGAAGGCATACCAGCGCGGCCACCGCGGGCCGGTCCCGCACGCCGCAGCCATGCGGGAGGTCCAGAAGGTGCTGCGTAAGGCCGCCGGCGACCAGCCGCGCGATCAGGAGGGTCGCTTCGCCGAGACGGGCGCCGGTCGGGCCGCGGCACACCGCGATGTCAGGACGCCCGAGCGCCACCAGGCGCTTCGGGAGGAGAATGAGGGATACCGAGCCGCGACGACGGACGTCATCCCGGAGACGCGGTTCACCAATCTCGGGCCACCTGCCGCCTACCTGGCCGGCCTCGGCCTCACGGCCGCCCAGGGCGTATCGGCCCGCTGGGGCAAGCCAGGCGCCCGGCCGAACGAGGCCGACATCCTGGCGACCGGCATCAAGGCCGTGACGCTGGGGCAGTCCAGCAAGGCCAACCGAGCGGCGCGCGCCATCAAGGATTCGGCCGCCGACTGGGGTCGGGCCGCGAGCATGACGATCTATGGGCCGTCGAGCGCCATCAATGCCTACACGGACCGCAAGGTCGCCCGGCTGAAGGCGCGCGAGCGCCAGGCCGGAAGGGGCGCGATCCCGAATGCTGGCGCTCGCCGGCTGCGGCCTGAGATCGAGGCGCGACTGGGGCGCCTGCTGAGCCCTAAGGCATCCACGAAGGTCCGGATTGCAGGCCGGTTTGGCGCTGGCCTGGCCGGGGCCCTGACGGGCGGCGCATTCTTCACCGCGCCCGCCCTGGCGGCAATCGCCGCTGGCGCCGGCCCAGCGCTGGACAGCATCAAGGGCGGCCGTCGCATCGAGAAGATGGCGAAGGGCGCAGCCATGCCGGAGGCCCTGGAGGCATTGGCAAAGGTGGGCGTTGGCGCCAGCACGCTGGCCGCGGCGCGCGCGATCGGCGCTCGATTTGCCCGGAAGCCTGCCGCTCCTGAATCGCCCGCCGCCGCTGCCGTTGACCGCGTTCTCGGCCGCAAGATTCCCAGCAAGTCCGGGGCGCGAGCCACCATCGCGGCTGGCGCTGCTGCTGGCGGCGGTCTGGCCGGCGCGGCCGGCTGGGCTGCGGCAAGTCACCTGCCGCGGGTCTATGAACGCGACGAGGATGGCCGTTTCGCCCACACCGGCACTGGCGTCATCGCCGGCGCTGCGGCACTCGGCGCCCTGGCTGGCGGTCTGGCGACCCGTCGCGGCATCACGGCCATCGCCCGCCAGGCGAAGGAGCAGGTGATCGGCCGCCTCGGCCGTCCGGCCCGCGCGCCGGTCGGCAGCCCGGAGATCGAAGAGGGCGCCTTCACTCGGCTGACCAACCTGGACCGCAAGGCGGCGCTGGGTCGGAAGAAGATGCCGGCGGCGGGGACGCCGGAAGCGAACGATCTTACAACCCGGCTGGCGGAGGGCGCCGATGAGCGCGAGGCCCTGGCGGCGCGCTTCGGCCGGGCCGCGGCGCAACGCTTCAAGGGCGGGGCGTCCACCCTGACGGAGAAGATCGAGACCCGGGGCGCCGAGCAGGCGCTGGCCAACCTATACGGCGCCAAGTCGCACGGAACGGCCCGCGCAGCTGCCCTGGCCGGCGTCGAGAGGCGCCTGGCGCCAACCGAGGCCGCCGCCAAGCAGGGCGTGGAGTTCTGGGGCAACCACCAGCTGGACTTGGCGCGCGACGCGCAGATCAGGAGCCTGATC
>CAXTJY010000030.1:0-251 GCA_964244395.1 uncultured Rhodovarius sp. | reverse complement strand
CGGCTCGAAGGTGGGCGTGAAGGGCTCGTGGTGGGAAGGCGTGCAGGATGCCGCCAAGGTCAAGCAGGCGTTCCGCGACACCTACCGGCAGACCGGAAGCCTGCCTCGCGCCCTTGCCGTGCTGCCGAAGCCGAAGGCCGACGACATCCGGGCCATCCAGCGAACCGTCGAGGCGGAGCGCAAGGCGTTCGCCGAGCGCGTCACTGAGGTGCGTGGCAAGCGCCAGGTCGCCCTGGACGGTGGCACGAAGA
>CAXTJY010000029.1:4468-14104 GCA_964244395.1 uncultured Rhodovarius sp. | reverse complement strand
GGGCGCTCGCCACCGCCGCCAGCACCGGCCTGCCGCTGGCCGATCTGATCGCCGAGCCGCCGGACCCCGCGTTGCTCGATGCAGCCGACCGCGATGCCTATCTGGCGCTGGGGGTGTTGCCCTGGAAGCGGGCACCGAATGGCGCCCTGCTGCTGGCGGCACAACGTCCGGCGGCGCCGGACGTCATCGCCTGGGCGATGCGTCGCTTCCCGCATGAGCGGCTGGGCTGGGCCGTCACCGCCAAATTCGACATCCTGTGGGCGTTGCAGAAGCGCTTCGACGTGCTGGCCGACCAGGAGGCGCGGGAATCGCTGCACATCGCCACGCCCGAGCTTTCCGCCAAGCAGGTGCTGACAGTGCCGCAAGCGGTGGTCGGCTGGATACTGCTGTCCTTCTTCATCCTGTTCATGTGGTTCGCGCCGGCGGCGACGCTGATCGGCGTCTCCGCCATCGTCACCCTGTTCTACCTGCTCAGCTTCGCCTTCCGCTTCCTGCTGACCTGGAAGGGCAGCCACCACAGCGTCGACGTCAGCGTGACCGATGAAGAGGTGCGGGCGCTGCGGGCCGAGGATTTGCCGGTCTATACGGTGCTTGTTCCCATGTACAAGGAGCACGAGGTCCTTCCCATCCTCATCCATTCGATGCGCCGGATGGACTACCCGCTGGCCAAGCTCGACGTGAAGCTGGTGCTGGAGCAGGACGACAACGAAACCATCGACGCCGCCAAGGCGCTGAAGGCGGAGGGCATCTTCGAAATCGTGCGGGTGCCGACGAGCTACCCGAAGACCAAGCCCAAGGCCTGCAACTACGCGCTGCGCTTCGCCCGCGGCGAGTTCGTGGTGGTGTTCGACGCCGAGGACATTCCGGAGCCCGACCAGCTCAAGAAAGCAGTGGCGATGTTCAAGCGCAGCCCGCCCGAGGTTGGCTGCATCCAGGCGCGCCTCAACTACTTCAACCGCCGGGAGAACTTCCTGACCCGGATGTTCACCCTCGAATACTCCAACTGGTTCGACTACCTGCTGCCCGGCCTGCACGCGCTGAACATCCCCATCCCGCTGGGCGGCACGTCGAACCATTTCCGCACTGCGGTGCTGCGAGGCATCGGCGCGTGGGACCCCTACAACGTCACCGAGGACGCTGATCTGGGCGTGCGGCTGACGCAGCAGGGCTTCTCGGTGGCGGTGATGAACTCCACCACCTTCGAGGAGGCCAACGGCGTCCTGCGCAGCTGGATCAACCAGCGCAGCCGCTGGATCAAGGGCTACATGCAGACCTGGCTGGTGCATATGCGCCGGCCCGTGCACCTGTACCGGAGGCTGGGTGCCGCCGGCTTCTGGGGCTTCCATTTCTTCATCGGCTTCCCGGTGCTGACGGCGCTGCTCAATCCCATCCTTTGGGCCACCACCGCCGTCACGCTGGTTTTCGGCTCGGCTTATATCGCGCCTTACTTCCCTGTCCCGGTGATCTACTTCGCGATCTTCAACCTGGTCATCGGCAACGCGATGTACATCTACATGACCATGGTGGCCGCGGCGAAGCGGGGCTGGTTCAGCCTGATGCCCTGGGCGCTGCTGTCGCCGATCTACTGGGTGATGCACTCCATCGCCGCCTACAAGGCGCTGTGGCAGCTCATCGTGAAGCCGCATTTCTGGGAGAAGACCCAGCACGGCACGTCCAAGGTGACGCAGAGCCAGATCGCCAGCATCACCCAGCAGGCGGCCGAGTGAACGCCGCCATCGCCTCCACCGCCGCGTCGAACGAGAGCCGGCACGCGGCCTTCGTGTTCTCGCGCAGCGCCTTCGCCTCCTGGCTGGTCGGCGCGCTGGCGTTCCTGGCCTTCATCGCGGTGGCGGACCGGCTGATGATGGGCGCCTGGCTGGCGCCCCAGCTGGAGGAAATCTGGCGCGTCAGCGAGGATCCCGCGGCCGCCGCCGGGCAATGGTTCACCGCCTTCCTGCTGATGATTCTCCGTGCCATCCCAGGCAGCGGCCCGCAGTCGCTGGTGCTGGTGACGTGCGCCACCGGCGCCGGCATCACCGCGCTGATGCATTACCGGATGCGTGGCCGCGGCTGGGGCCTGGGCGCCGCCACCCTGGCCGCCGCCGCCATCGCGCTCAACCCGGTGATGTTGATCATGGCCAGTACCGGCAGCACGCTGCTGCTGAACGTGGTGCTGGTCGGCCTGGTGGCGCTGGCCTTCGACCGGGCATCGACGGTGGGCGACGCGCAGTCGCTGATGGGGATCGGCCTGTCGCTGGCCGCGCTGGTGCTGACCGAGCCCGGCGCGGTCTACATCATCCTGCCCCTGCTGGTGCTGCTGCCGCTGGGCCTGCGCGACGTGCAGGATGCGGCGTCGGCCACCGCGCTGTTCCTGCTGACGCTGTTCCCCGCCTTCATCGCCGTGCTGGGCATCCTGGTCGCCGCTGCCACGCTGGGCGAGCCACCCAAATTCGCCCTGCTGCGCTGGTCCTCGCCCATGCATGGCGTGGAAGGCGCGGTGAACGCACCCTGGCTGGCGGCGCATGGCGGCAGCTTCACCAGCCCATTCTTCACCTTGTTGCTGTGGTACCTGATGGCGGTGCCGCTGGCGGTCATGCCGCTGGTGCATCTGGTGCTGAACCCGGCGGAACGCAGCAAGCCGGCGATTACGCTGCTGGCCATTTTCAACGGCCCGCTGGCCGGCGCGGCCGCCACCTTCTATTGGCACATGTCGGACCCGATCTGGGCCTGCGCGGTGGGCATGGCCTTCGTGCTGGCCTGGCTCAGCTCCCGCGTGCTGTCGCGGTGGGAGCGCGGCGCCAGCCTGGCGCTGCTGTGGCTGGGCATGGTGCTGGCATGGAGCCCGCTGTGGATGTGGAACGAGCCGGCGCGTGAGGGTTGGCTGACGGCGGTTCTGGGCTCGGTTTCGCGATAGACGTTGACTATGGTACGGCTGGTAAACCCGTATTGGCGTCTATTGATTGGATAACGGATATTGTCTCTCAGAGGGGCGGATCGGCCGCCTGCCACTGAAGGAGATACCCCAATGTTCGCACGCTTCATCGCCCCCGCCGCCCTGGCCGCCATGCTGGCCGCCGCGCCCGCCATGGCTCAGGACCCCACCGGCCCGATCCCGGTCGGCACCCCGATCTGCAGCGGCCGATTCGTGGTGGACAGCTTCTACAACAACGTCACCAGCAACGGCAGCCGTAGCCGCGTGGACTACATGATGCAGCTGCGCAATGCCTCGGGGCAGGCGCGTACGGCAGTGGTGAGCTTCGTGTACCAGGCGTCGCAGAACAACCTGAACCGGTCGGCCAATCGGCTGCCTGCCTATGGTTCGGTCACGCTGCGGCTGGGGCAGGACACTCTGAACAACCCGTCCGGCAACGGAGCGCTCTCGCCGCAAAACGACGTGCCCACCATGGTGCGCATCAACTGCGGCTGATCGTGGCGTGCCGCGGGGCCGGCCTGGCCCCGCGGCGCTGCCGTCAGCGCAGCAGCAGCGCCACCGCACCCACCAGCAGCGCAGTGAAAGTCAGGCCCATCCCCAGCTGGCGCAGCCGCAGGTTTTCCGGCTCGCGGGAGATCCCCAGCGCATGCGCTATGCGACCCGCCACGGTCATGCTGCCCAGCGCATGCAGGAGCCATGGCGGCGCGGCTTGCAGTTCGAGCAACAGGATCAGCAGCAGAACGATCGGCACGTATTCGATGAAATTGCCTTGCGCCCGGCTGGCCCGCAGCAGCGGCAGGCTGTCCCCCAGCCCGACCAACACCCGCCCGGCGACCCGCGCCTGGATGACGCGCAGCGACAGCACGAATAGCAGCAGCGCCAGCAGGGCGGCGTAGTGGCCGGTGATGTGGCCCATGATCAGGACTCCAGGAAGGGTTCGAGCGCGGCGAGGAAGGCGTTCGGGTTTTCCGAATGCACCCAATGCGCCGCTTCGATCACCGCGTGCCGCACGCGTGGAAACAGCGCCTGGATAGCCGGCATGCGCGCCTCGGTCACATACTCGCTGCGGCTGCCGCGGATGAACAAGGTCGGCCCGTCATAGCGGGCTTCGAGGGCCGGTGCGAAATTCTCGATGTCGGGCATACCGGCCGCGATGTGGTCGAGGCCGATGCGCCAATGTGGTGCCGAGTTCTCTCCCCCTTGGCCGAACACCAGGTTCTGCAGCAGGAAGGCGCGAATGCCTTCGGCGGGCTCCGCCGGTTCCAGCGCTGCCATGGCCTCGCGCCGGGTTAGCCCGGGCGGCAGCGCCATGGCCTGCATGGCCAGCACATAGGCGCGGGACGGCGCATCGTACTTTACCGGCGCCATGTCGGCCACCACCAGCCGCTCGACCAGCGCGGGCTGGGTCAGGGCCAGCATCATGGCGATCTTGCCGCCCATGGAATGCCCCAGCACGGCGGCGCGGCCGATGCCCCGGGTGGTCAGGGTCTCGGCCACGTCGCCGGCCAGTTCGGCATAGGTCATGCCGGGCGCGTGGCCGCTGGCGCCGTGGTTGCGGGCATCCATCGCCAGCACCCGGTGCCGCTGCCCCAACCGCCGGGCGATGCCGCCCCAATTCTGCGCCGCACCCATCAGCCCGTGCAGCAGCACCAGCGGTGATCCCTCACCGGTCTCGACCACGTTCAGGATCATCCGTGCGTCGCCAGGAACATCACCCGCGTGCTGCTAGCACGACGCTCGCCACGATCAACACCCCTCCCGCCATCAGATCCCAGCCCAGCGGCTCGCCCAGCCACACCGTCGCCAACACCAGCGCCAGCACCGGCACCAGAAGAAAACCTACGGAGGCCACCACCGCGTTGAGGTGCCGTCCGCTCTCGATCACCGCCCATGTGCCGATCGGGGCCGCCACCAGGCCGATGAAGCCCGCTTCGACCCAGGCGCTGCGGCCGATGCCGCCATCGGGCTCACGCAGAAGGGCGGCAAACCCCAGCAGCAGCGTGGCAATGGCGAAGCTCCAGGGCAACAATTCCACCATGGGCGACACCGGCGGCCAGCGGCGCACGATGATGATGGCGACCGACCATGCCAGCCCACAGGCCAGCAGCAGCGCATGCCCGAACAGGGCGCCCGGCGCGCTCCAGTCGAACGCCCATGGCCCGGTCATCACCAGCACTCCCAGCGACGCCACCGCCACCGCCGCCCAGCGCAACGGCGATACCGCCTCGCCCAGCACCAGCATGGACAACGGCACCAGCCACATAAGGGTCACGTTGCTCAGCACCGCCGTCCGCCCGGCGCCGACCAGCGGCAGCGCCAGATGCGCCATCAGGAAGAACAAGGCGAGCTGCAGGCAGCCCACGGCCAGCACCGAGGGCCAGTCACGGCGCTTCGGCCAGCGCAGGCGCCGCCACAGCAGCAGCATGAGCGTGGAGGAAATGGCCGCCAGCCCGGCACGCGAGGTGGCGAACCACACCGGTGTTGCATGCGCCAATGCGTGGCGAGAGATCGGCCAGACGCCGCCGAACAGCACCACGGCCAGCAGCAGGATCTGCAATCCTTTGGCCTGCGTCACCCTAGGCGACGGTCAGCATGATCTTCCCGACATGGGCCGAGCTTTCCATCAGCGCATGCGCCTGCACGACTTCCTCCAGCGGCATTACCGCATGGATGACGGGGCCGATCTTGCCGGCTTCCAGCAGCGGCCAGACCTTGTCGCGCAGCGCATCGGCGATCAGGCCTTTCTGTGCCGTGGTGCGGGGCCGCATCGTGCTGCCGGTGACGATCAGCCGCTTCATCATGATCGGGCGCAGATCGACCTGCTCGGCGCGCTCACCCCCCAGCATGGCGATGAGCACGAGCCGGCCATCGGTCGCCAGGCAGCGCAGGTTCCTCTGGAAGTAGCTGCCGCCCACCATGTCCAGCACCACGTTCACCAGCTGGCCCTCGGTGAGGCGCTTCACCTCCTCCACGAAATCCTGCTCGCGGTAGTTGATGGCGGCAATGGCGCCGAGCCTGACGCATTCGGCGCATTTTTCGGCCGAGCCGGCGGTCGCGATCACCTTCGCCCCCAGCGCGGTGGCCAGCATGATGGCGGTGGTGCCGATGCCGGAGCTCCCGCCATGCACCAGCGCGGTCTCGCCCGCCGCCAGCTTGCCGTGGCCGAACAGGTTGGCCCAGACGGTGAAGAACGTCTCCGGCAGGGCGGCGGCTCGCACCGCGTCGTAGCCGGCCGGCCAGGGCAGGCATTGGGTGGCCGGCGCGGTGCAATACTCGGCATAGGCGCCGCCATTGGTGAGGGCGCAGACGCGGTCGCCGGCCTGCCATGGGCCGGCATCCGGACCGGCCTCCACCACCTCGCCGGCGCATTCCAGGCCCAGCACGGGGCTGGCGCCGGGCGGTGGCGGGTAGGAGCCCTGGCGCTGAGCGACGTCCGGCCGGTTCACGCCCACCGCCAATACCCGGATCAGCACCTCGTCGGGCTTCGGAATGGGCAGCGGGCCGCTGGCGAGGTGCATCACCTCCGGCGCGCCGCCGGTGCCGTGGGCGATGAAGCGCATCTCGGCGGGCAATGGCATGGCAGGCTCCTGGCTGTGCGCCGCAAGTGGCCAGCGGGCGGCGGCAGCGTCAAGCGGCCACGCCGGCAGCAACCGCGAGGACGGCACTGCGTGAGGGGGGCTTGCGGCGGGCGCCGCCGCCGGAAAGGATGGTGCCCGTCTTGAACCGGTCCCCCCTGCACCGCCGCTGCCTGCCGCTGCTGGCTGCGCCCGTCTTCGCCCCCCGGCTCGCGCGGGCGCAGCCGGCCGAGCTGCGGCTACTGGTTCTGATGCCCCTGACCGGCACCCTGGCCGTGCTGGGCGACGAAACCTGCCGCGGTGTCGAGATGGCCGCCGAGGAGCGGGAACGCTGCCGGGTGCTGCGCCATGACGCGCCGGACCCGGCTACGGGGGTGGCGGAGTTGCGTCGCATCGCCGCCGGTCCCGAGCGGCCCGCTGCCATCTTCGGCAGCGTCTCCTCCGCCGTCGCGCTGGCGCTGATCCCGGCCACCGAGGCGCTGGGCCTGCCCTTCTTTGAGCTGAACGCGGTGGGCGAGGGCATCGGCGGCCGCAATGCCTGGCGGCTGGGCCCGCATGCCGAGCAATATGGCGAGGTGGTGGCGGCGCTGCTGACCCAGCGGCTGCCGCTGTTCCTGGGCCTGCCGGTGGAGGCGTTGCGCGTCGCCATCCTCAGCAGCGGCGGTGGATCGGCCGATGCCATCTGCGACGCCACCGCAGCCGCGCTGGTCGCGGCGGGCGTGAACATCGCGGTGCGTTTCGGCGCGCCGGCGGGGGAAATGGCGAACGCCATCAGCCGGCTCCGCACCGCGAGTGCCGATCTGGTGCTGCATTCCGGCAACGAGACCGACATCGTGGCGATGTTCCGCGCCTTCCGCGAGGAGGCCTGGCAGCCCCGGCTGGTGGTCGGAATGGGTGGCGGCCACGCCGTGCTGGACACCGCGCGGGCCTCCGGCGCCGGCCATGACGGCACGCTGGTGGTGGACGCGCCACCGGTGCCGCCGGCCACTCCCTTCGCTGAGACGTATCGGCGCCGCTACGGCGCGCCCACGCGCTCCGGCCATTCGCTGGCTGCCTACAGCCTGGCGCGGCCGGTGCTGGACGCATTGCGCTCGGCGGACGCACGCGCGGCGCTTGGAATGGTCGATTTGCCCGAGGGCACGCTGCCCAATGGGTGGGGCCTGCGCTTCGACGCGAGGCAGCAGAACCAGCGCGCGGCCCCGGTGCTGTCGCGCTGGGAGAACGAGGTGTTGATGCCCGTCTAGGCCCTAGTCGGCGCGGATGCCGGCGGCGCGGATGATCGGCTCCCACTTCGCCATCTCCGCCGCCAGGAAGGCGGTGGCGCTGGCCGGCGTGCTGCCGGGCACAACCTCCATCGCCATGTCGGTGAGGCGTTCGGTCAGCGTGCCGACGGCGCGGGTGACCGAGGCGTGCACGGCGGCGATCACCGGAGCGGGCGTCCCGGCCGGAGCCATCACCATGTGCCAGGTATAGGCCTCGTAGCCGGGCACGCCGCCCTCGATGAAGGTGGGGATGGTGGGCGCCAGGCGGCTGCGGGCGGCGGTGGAGATCGCCAGCGGCCGCAGGGCGCCGCGCTGGATCTGCCCCAGCGCGCCGGCCGCCACCTCGATGATCATCGGAATGCGTCCCGCCAGGATGTCCGGATAGGCGGGGGCGCTGCCGCGAAAGGCGATGTGGTTCATCCGCAAGCCGCCAGCCATGTGCAGGTACAGCTCGCTGGCCAAGTGCACAGCGCCGCCATTGCCGCTGGAGGCGTAGTCGTAGCGGCCGGGGTTGGCGCGGACCAAAGCGGTGAATTCGGCCAGCGTGCGGGCCGGGAAGTCGTTGTTGATCAGCATCACCATCGGCACCTGGCCGACCAGGGCGATGGGCTGGAAGTCGGCAACGGGGTCGAATGGCAGGCGGTCGAACATCGCCCGCGTCACGGCGTGACCGACGGTGGTGTAGAGCAGGGTCAGCCCATCCTTCGGTGCCTTGGCCACCATGTCGGTGCCGACGACGACGCCGCTGCCGGTGCGGTTCTCGACGATGATGCGGTTGGGCAGGCTGCGCGACATCTCATCGGCCAGCAGGCGGGCGGGCACGTCCGTCGGGCCGCCGGCGGCGAAGGGGACGACGAGGCGGACGGGCTGGGATGGCCAGTCGGATTGAGCGTGGCCGGCAAGCGGCAGGGCGGCGGCGGCCAGCAGAGTGCGGCGGTGCATGGATGTCTCCCGGTTTCTTGGCCGGGAGGATGGCTGCGGCGAGCATGCGCTTCAAGCGGTGATCGGCCGCGTGAATGTATGCGCCGCGGCCGGTCCGTCCGCCACGGTGCGGGACGTCGAGGATGGGTTTTGGTCGTCCCTTGGCAGCGCAGGCGCAGGTGACGGCCCGGTCTGGTCCGCATCTATCGCCAAGCGATACCGCCGCAATCAGTCGGCCCGGATGCCGGCGGCGCGGATGATCGGTTCCCACTTCGCCATCTCCGCCGCCAGGAAGGTAGCGGCGGAGGCCGGGCTGCTGTCCTGCACCACTTCCATCGCCAGCTCGGTCAGGCGGGCGTTGATGGCAGGGGTGGCCACGGCGCGGTTTACCGCCGCGTTGATGGCGGCGATCACCGGAGCCGGCGTGCCGGAGGGGGCCAGCACCATGTGCCAGGTATAGACCTCGTAGCCTGCCACGCCGCCCTCGATGAAGGTGGGGATGTCCGGCGCCAGGCTGCTGCGGGCGGGGGTGGAGATGGCCAGCGCCCGCATGGCGCCGCGTTGCGCCAGCGGCAGGGCGCTGGCCGCCACCTCCAGCACCAGCGGCAGCCGGCCGGCCATGATGTCGGCGTAGGAGGCGGCGGTGCCCCGATAGGCGACGTGGTTCATCTCCAGCGGCGGCCCGCCGGGCACGGCGGAGCGCAAGAACAGCTCGGTGGCCAGGTGCACCGAGCTGCCATTGCCGGCCGAGGCGTAGCTGTAGCGGCCGGGGTTGGCGCGGATGACGGCGATGAACTCGGCGAGGGTGCGGGCCGGGAAGTCGTTGTTGACCAGCATGATCATCGGCACCTGGCCGATCAGCGCCACCGGAGTGAAGTCGGCGACGGGGTCGAAGGGCAGCCGGTCGAACATCGCTCGGGAGACGGCGTGGGCGATGGAGGCGTAG
>CAXTJY010000029.1:0-4458 GCA_964244395.1 uncultured Rhodovarius sp. | reverse complement strand
GAAGAGCCAGCCGAAGAGAAAGTCCATCGCGCGCGTCAGCCCGTCCTTCGGCGCGCGGGCCACCAGCTCGCTGCCGACCACCACGCCTGATCCGGTGCGGTTCTCCACCACGACGCGGTTGCGCAGGAAGCCGGACATGGCGTCGGCGACGATCCGCGCCGGCACGTCGGTCGGGCCTCCGGCGGCGAAGGGGACTATGAGGCGGACGGGGGCGCTGGGCCAGTCGGTCTGCGCGAATGCGGGCAGTGCGGCGGTGGCGATGAGGCTGCGGCGAATGATCGTATGCATGCGGGCAATCTCCCGCCCGGCGGCTCAGCCCTCAAGCCGCTTCCCGCTGGCGCCGTCGAAGAGATGCAGGTTCTCCCACGGCAGGATGACCGGCAGCGCGCCTTCCGTGGTCACTTCGCCCGGCATGCGGGCAGTCAGCGGCGTGCCGTCCGGCAGGCGGCCATGCACCACGGTCTCGCTTCCCAGGGGTTCCAGCAGTTCGATCTGCATCGTCAGGCCGCCTGCGCCGGGCAGCAGGTGTTCGGGGCGGATGCCCAGAGTCAGCTTCTGGCCATGCGGCAGGCCGCTGGCTTGCGGCAGCGGCAGCAACAGCCCCTGGTCAAGCCGCACGGCGCCGTTCTCGACCGTGGCGGGCAGAAGATTCATCGCCGGGCTGCCGATGAAGCTGGCGACATAGGTGTCGGCAGGGCGGGACCAGATCTCCATCGGCGTGGCGACCTGCGCGGCGTGGCCCTGGTGCATCACCACCAGCCGGTCGCCCAGGGTCATCGCCTCCACCTGGTCGTGCGTGACGAACAGGCTGGTCACGCCCAGGCGACGCTGCAGCCGCTTGATCTCCGCCCGCATCTGCACCCGCAGCTTGGCGTCGAGGTTGGAAAGGGGCTCGTCGAACAGGAACAGCTTGGGTTCGCGCACGATGGCCCGGCCCATGGCGACGCGCTGCCGCTGGCCGCCGGAGAGCTCGCGCGGCCGGCGCTCCAGCAGCGCGCCGATGCCCAGCAGGGCGGCCGCGTCGTCAACCCGCTTGCGGATGTCGGGCGGTGACATGCGGCGGATCTTCAGCCCATAGGCCATGTTCTGGAACACGGTCATGTGCGGGTAGAGCGCGTAGTTCTGGAACACCATCGCCACGTCGCGCTGCGCCGGGTCCAACGCCGTGACGTCGCGGCCGGCGATGCGGACGATGCCGGAGGTGGCCGTCTCCAGCCCCGCCACGATGCGCAGCAGGGTGGATTTTCCGCAGCCCGAGGCGCCGACGATGACGATCATCTCGCCCTCGGCAACCTCCAGATCGACGCCGTGCAAAACCTGGGTGGCACCGAACTGCTTCTTGATGCCCGAGAGCGAGAGGGTGGCCATGCTACTTCTCGGTCTCCGTCAAACCCTTGATGAACCAGCGCTGCATCAGCACCACCACCGCCACCGGCGGCAGCATGGCCATCACCGCGGTGGCCATGATGATGTTCCACTCATTCTGCGAATCACCGTTGCCGATCATCTTGGTGAGCCCGACGACGATGGTCTCCAGCGACCGGTCATTGATGATCAGCAGCGGCCACAGATACTGGTTCCAGCCATAGATGAAGAGGATGACGAACAGCGCCGCGATGTTGGTGACCGACAGCGGCAGCACCACGTCGCGGAAGAAACGCAGCGGCCCCGCGCCATCCACCTTGGCGGCCTCGACATACTCGCGCGGGATGGTGAGGAAGAACTGCCGGAACAGCAGCGTGGCGGTGGCGGACGCGATCAGCGGCACGATCAGCCCGGTCATCGTGTTGGTCAGCGACAGATCGACCATCACCTGGAAGGTGGGGATGATGCGAACCTCGACCGGCAGCATCAGCGTGACGAAAATCAGCCAGAAGGCGATCATCCGGCCGGGGAAGCGGAAGAACACCACGGCGAAGGCGGAGATCAGCGAGATGGCGATCTTACCCACCGCGATGCCCAGCGCCATCAGGCCGGAATTGAGCAGCATCAGCCCTGCCGGCGACCCTTGGATGCGGCCGCCGGCCAGGCCGGACCAGGCGTTGCGGTAGTTCTCGGCGCCCAGCGACCCGGGCAGCAGCGGCACGTCGCCGCGGCCGATGGTGCTGGCATCATGCGTGCTGCCGATCAGCGTGAGGTAGATCGGGAAGGCGAAGACCAGAACGCCGAAGGCCAGCCAGAGATAGGCGGAGGTGTCGCGCCGCATCAGTAGTGCACCTTGCGCTCGACATAGCGGAACTGGATCACCGTCAGTCCCACCACCAGGATCATCAGGATCACGCTCTGCGCCGCCGAGGAGCCCAGGTTCAGGTTGATCACCCCATCGGTGTAGACGCGGTAGATCAGCGTCTCGGTGGCCTTCCCTGGTCCGCCCTGCGTCAATGAGTGGATCACGCCGAAGGTGTCGAAGAAGGCATAGACCAGGTTGACCACGAGCAGGAAAAATCCGGTGGGCGACAGCAGCGGAAAGATGATGGTCCAGAAGCGGTGCCGCGGGCTGGCGCCGTCGATGGCCGCCGCCTCCAGCACGCTCTTGGGAATGCTTTGCAGACCGGCCAGGAAGAAGATGAAGTTGTAGCTGACCTGCTTCCAGGCCGACGCGACGATGACCAGCAGCATCGCCTGGTCGCCATTCAGCTTGTAGTCCCAGGCCACGCCGGCGGCGTTCAAGGCGCGGCCGAAGATGCCGATCTGCGGGTGGAACATGAACAACCACAGCACGGCGGCCACCGCGGGCGCCACGGCATAGGGCCAGATCAGCAGCGTCTTGAAGGCGCTGGAGCCGCGGATGTTGCGGTCCGCCTGCACCGCCAGGAACAGCGCGGCGGTCAAGGCCAGCACCGCGACGCTGCCCGAAAACAACAGCGTGCGGCCGAAGGCGCCGAGCCAGGTGACGTCGGACAGCACGTCGGAAAAATTCTCCAGGCCGACGAATTCGGAACGCAGGCCGAAAGCGTCCTCCCGCAGCAGCGACTGCCACACCGCCTGGCCGGCCGGCCAGAAGAAGAACAGGCCGGTGATGACGAGCTGCGGGGTCAGCAGCAGCCAGGGCAGCGCTGCTCCGCGGAATAGGTAGGAGGCGGGGGCCGGCTTCATGGCCAGCGCGCGCGGAGAGGGCGCCCGCGGTCATGGCCGGCCGCCGAGCCGGCCATCTCGCAACGCTCACGCGACCTTGGGGAGATGGCCGGATCGAGCCCGGCCATGACGTGTTGGGCGATCACGCCCGGTTCGTGCGCTCGAAGTTGCGCAGCACGACGTTGCTGCGCGTTGTGCTGTTGACCAGCGCCTGCTGCGGCGTCTGGCCGCCCTGCAGGGCGCGCTCCATCTCCTCCTGCATGATGACGCGGATTTCCACGAAGCCGCCGAGGCGGATGCCGCGGGTGTTGCCGGTCATCTGCCCGCCGCCACGCAGCAGCTGCTGGATCGGCACCTCGGAGCCGGCGTTCTCGTTGTAGTAGCCGGTGGCCTTCACCCGCTCGTAGGAGCTGCGGGTCACGGGCAGGTAGCCGGTGTCCATGTGCCACTTCGCATCGACGTCCGCCCGGGCGAGGTAGGCGTAGAATTCGGCGACGCCGCGGAACTCGTCGGCGCTCCGGCCCGCATTTGGCCCGCGATTCATCGCCCAGAAGCTGGCGCCGCCGATGATGCTGTTGAGCGGCGCGCCGGACACGTCGTCGTAATAGGGCAGCATGGCGACGCCCAGATTGGCCGGCCCGCCGGGCAGTTCGCGCAGGAAGCGCACCCGGTTGCCGGCGCTGGCGTGGCTGATGGCGGCGGAGCCGTTGGCGAACAGTGCATCGCCCGCGTTGTCGCGCCCGCCCCAGCGGAATTGGCCTTCGCGGCCCATCTCCACCAGGGAGTTCAGGTGCCGCAGCAGCAGCGGGTTGTTGATCGCCATCTCGGTGTTGAGGCCGAGGAAGCCGTTCTCCTGCGTCGCCAGCGGGGAGTTGTGGATCGCGCTGACCTGCTCGATCTGGCACCAGGTCGGCCAAGAGGTGGTGAAGGGCATTTCGTGGCCCGACGCCTTGAGGCGGGCGACGGCGGCGCGAAGCTCGCCCCAGGTGGCCGGCGCCTGGTCCGGGTTCAGCCCGGCACGACGGAAGGCGTCCTTGTTGTACCACATGATGGCGGTGCTGGAGTTGAACGGCATCGACATCATCCGGCCGTCGCTCAGGCTGTAGTAGCCCTTGATGGCGGGCAGGTAGTCGTTGAAGTCGATGCTGACGCCCGTCTCGGCCAGCAGTTCGTGCAGCGGCTTCACCGCGCGGCCGGCGGCCATCATGGTGCCGGTGCCGACCTCGAACATCTGCACGATATGCGGCGCGGTGGAGGCCCGAAAGCCAGCGATGGCGGCGACCATCGTCTCCGGATAGCTGCCACGGAAGGTGGGGACGACCTTGTATCGCGCCTGGCTGGCGTTGAAGGCGGCGACGTTGGCTTCGAGCAGGCCGCCGAGCG
>CAXTJY010000028.1:8930-14123 GCA_964244395.1 uncultured Rhodovarius sp. | reverse complement strand
ACGCCCTCGGCGATCAGCGCGGTCAGGTACAGCTGCGGCGCACCCTGCACCAGCCCTTGCCACGCGGCGGCCACGGCGAGCACGGCGCCCTGCAGCGCGAGCGCGCTGATCACCGCGGCGACCCGCCGCTGGTACAGCAGCACGAAGGACAGCAACAGCATGCCGCCGCCGAGCAGATGCGCGACATCGTAGGGGAGCTGACCGAAGCTCACGCCAGCCCCGTCGAGACGAACAGCAGGGCCACCGCCAGTGCCGCCAGCAGCAACGCGGCGCCGAGGAATTCGGGCACGCGGAAGATGCGCAGCTTGGCCACCGCGCTCTCGAACACCGCCAGCGCGAAGCCCAGGGCGAACAGCTTGGCCACCCAAGCGCCCAGCCCGACCGCCCAGGCGACGGGACCGCTGACCGCCGGCGCCACCCCCCAGGGGAGGAACAGGGCGGAAAGCAGGCTCATCCACAGCAACAGCTTGAGCGCGGCCTGCATTTCCCACAGCGCCAGGTGGCGGCCGCTGGCTTCCAGCAGCATCGCCTCATGCACCATGGTGAGCTCCAGATGCGTCGCCGGGTTGTCCGCCGGCATGCGGCCGTTCTCCACCAGGCCGACCGACAGCAGTGCCACGGCGACCAGCGCCAGCGAGACCCGCAACCCGACGCCGCCGTCGCGAAAGGCGACCAGCATGGCGTCGAGGTTGGTGGTTCCGGCGACCATGGCCAGGACCAGGATGCACAGCATCAGCACCGGCTCGGCGAAGGCGGCGAAGGAAAGTTCGCGGGCGGCGCCCATGCCGCCGAAAGCGGTGCCGGCATCCATCCCGGCCAGCGCCAGCGCCAGCCGGGCGGCGGCCAGCAGCCCGACCAGCAGCAGCAGATCGGCCAATGGCGCCAGAGCCATGCCATGGGCGAAGCCGGGGACCAGACAGGCGGCGAGCAATGTGGCGGCACAGGCCAGTGGCGGCGCCAGGGTGGTGATGGCGGTGGCGCCCGCCGCCACCACCGGCCGCTTCCGCAGCAGCTTGAGGATGTCTCGCCAGGGCTGCAGCAGCGGCGGCCCGCGCCGTCCGGTCAGCCGCGCCTTGACCCTTCGCACCAGGCCGACCAGCAGCGGGGCCAGCGCTGTCAGCAGGGCCAGGTGCAGCAATTGGGCCAGCAGGCCGGCGAGGGCTGCCATCATGGCCGCTCGAACCCAGCCAGCACCGCCAGCAACAGCACAAGCGTGGCAAAGACGAGGCCCAGCGCGTGGCGGATCGACAGGAAGCGCAGCCGGTCCGCCTGGCCACTCAGCGCGTGGCGCGCGCGCCGCAGTTGCGCCAGGGCGCCCCAGCACGGGTCGGTGTGCCGGGCGGCATGCAGGGCCGGCGCCATGCTGCCGGGGCTGGGGGCCACTACCGCCTCGCGCGCCGCCAACAGGGGCGCGCCCAGCATGCGGGCGATGGGCTGGGCGAAGCCGGCGCCGCTGGGCTGGGTGTCCGGGTCGCCGAAGGGCAGATGCGGCGGCGGGGCGAGGTAGCCGCAATCCCAGGCGGGCGCCACGACCTGGCCGCGACCGCCGGCCGCGCGCCACAGCGCCAGGGCCAGGAGCACCAGCAGAAGCGCCGCCGGCAGCACCAGGTAGCGCGCCCCGGCATCGCCCGCGACGAGGCCGAAGGGCCCGCCCGGCACGGCGGCGGCGGGGCCCAGCCACTGCGCCAGCACCGGCCGCAGCAGCCCCAGCGCAACTGCCGGAAACACCCCCAGCACCAGACACAGGGCGGCGGGCAGGATCAGGGCGGCGCGGGCCGAATCCTCCGCCCCGGCCACCCGCGGGCTGCGCGGCCGGCCCAGGAAGACCAGGCCCCACAGCCGCAGCATGGCGGCCGCCCCCAGCGCCACCGCCATGGCCACCAGCGCCAGCGCCACCAGCGCAGTGAACTGGAACAGCGCGTCGCCGGTGCGCCAGGCGCCCAGCAACGCCTGCAGCAACAGCCACTCGCTGGCGAAGCCGGAGAGCGGCGGGATGGCCGCGGCGGACAGGGCGCCCACCAGCATGCACCAGCCCAGTACCGGCATGTTGTGCAGCAGCCCGCCGAGCCCATCGACGCGGCGGGAGCCCGCCTGCGCCTGCGCCACCCCGGCGCCCAGGAACAGCAGGCACTTGAACACGCCATGGTTCAGCACGTGCAACAGCGCGCCGGACATCGCCAGCGCCGCCGGCACCGCCATGTCGGCGCCGCGGAACATTTGGGCCAGCCCCAGTCCGACGGCGATCAGCCCGACATTCTCGATGGTGGAGCAGGCCAGGATGGCCTTCGCATCCGTCTCCATATTGGCCCGCAAGGCGCCAAGCAGTGCGGACACGGCGCCGGAGATCAGCAGCGGCATCCCCCACCAGGAAGCCTGCGCCGGACCGCACAGGTCGAAGACCAGGCGCAGCAGCACATACAGCGCCACCTTCACCATCACCGCCGACATCAGCGCCGAGACATGGCTGGGCGCCGCAGGGTGGGCCAGCGGCAGCCACAGATGCAGCGGCGCCAGCCCCGCCTTCGCCGCCACGCCTGGCAACACCAGCAGCAGCACGGCCACGGCCGTCCAGCCCTCCGGCGGCGCCGCGCGCAAGGCCGCGAAGCCCAGCGACCCGGCGCCGGCCGAGAGCAACCCCAACGCCCCCATCAGGCAGCCGCCGCCGAACACCGCGAAGATCAGGTACAGCCGCGCCGCCCGGCGGTCATGCAGCATGGCCCAGCTGGCCAGCGACATCGCCTCGAACCCCAGCAGCAAGGTGAAGCCGTCCGCCGCCGTCAGGCAAAGCGCCATGCCGAGCAGGAAGAGTGGGAAGCCCACCATCTCCTGCCTGGGTGCCGGGCCGACCAGCAGCGAGGCGAAGCAGCCGGCCAGCCCCAGCAGCAGGGTGAACCAGGCCGAAAGTGGATCCAGCGCCAGCAGCGCCGCCGCCCAGGGCGGCCCGATGGGAAGGGCCAGCACCGCGGCCGATGGCCACAACAGCGCCACGACGGACAGCCCGGCCAGCCCTGCCATCGCCACCGCGCAGCCGGCCCGCAGCACGCCCGCCAGCCCCAGCGCCGCGGGCAGCACCAGCAGCCCCAGCGCGGCCAGCAGCAGGCACAAAAGGCTCAGCACGGAGGGGCGAATCGGCGGCGCACCGCATCACCATGGGCCAGGCGGCGCCGCGTCGGGAAGGGAAGTCCATGGACTGGCCTTCATATTTCCCATCCCCGCCGGTTTGCGTTACTGGATCGAGCAAGGCTCATTTCTGACTGGGGAAATTTCCATGAATCGTCGTCGCATCATGGCCGCCTCCGCCGCGGCCGCCGCGGTCCTGCCCGTGCTGGCCAAACCTGCGCTGGCGCAGGCCATGCCGGAAATCCGCTGGCGTTGCGCGTCGAGCTTTCCCCGCACCCTCGACACCATCTACGGTGCCGGTGAGCGCGTCGCCGCCCGGGTCGCCGCCCTGACCGACAACAAGTTCCGCATCCAGGTCTTCCAGGCCGGCGAGCTGGTGCCCGGCCTGGCCACGCTGGACGCGGTGCAGGCCGGCACCATCGAGTGCACCCACACCGCCAGCTATTACTTCGTGGGTAAAGACCCGACCTTCGCCTTCGACGGCACCATCCCGTTCGGGATGAACTTCCGGCAGATCAACTCCTGGCTGATCGCCGGCGGCGGGCGCGAGGTGATGAAAGACTTCTTCGCCGGCTACAACGTGATGAGCATCCCGGCCGGCAACACCGGCGCCCAGATGGGCGGCTGGTTCCGGCGCGAGATCCGCACCGTGGAAGACCTGCGTGGGCTGAAGATGCGCATCGGCGGCTTCGCCGGCAACGTGCTGGCCAAGCTGGGCGTGGTGGCGCAGCAGCTGGCGGGCGGCGACATCTACCCGGCGCTGGAGCGCGGCACCATCGACGCCGCCGAATGGGTCGGCCCCTATGACGACGAGAAGCTGGGCTTCCAGCGCGTCGCGCCGTTCTATTACTTCCCCGGCTGGTGGGAAGGCGGGCTGAACCTGTCCTTCATGCCCAACCTGGCCAAGTATAACGAGCTGCCGACGCTGTATAAGGAGGCGCTGGAAAGCGCCTGCCGCGACGCCACCATCGAGACCATCGCGAAATACGACGCGCAGAACCCGCCGGCGCTGCGCCGACTCGTCGCCAACGGCACCCAACTGCGGCCCTTCCCCGGCCCGGTGATGGAGGCCTGCTACCGCGCCGCTTTCGAGCTGTACGACGAAACCGCGGCGCGCAACCCCGCCTTCAAGGCCGTGTACGAGCACTTCCGCGCCTATCGCGACACCCAGCTGCAATGGTTCCGCGTGGCCGAGAGCACCTACGACAACTTCGTCTACCGGATGCAGGCGGCCGAGACAGCGCCGCCGCGGCGTTGACGATGCCGGGCGTTTTGCGATCGGAGCTCGGTTGATGCAGCCCCTGCTCGCCTTCAGCGCGGCGGTCGATTGGGTCTCCACCCGCTTCGGCCGGGTGGCGGACTGGATGGTGCTGCTGGCCTGCGTCGTCTCGGCCGGCAACGCCTTCATCCGCTATATCTTCTCCAACTCGTCGAACGCCTGGCTTGAGCTGCAATGGTATCTCTTTGCCGGCATGGTACTGCTCGGCGCCAGCTACACTCTGCTGCGCAATGAGCATGTGCGGGTCGATCTGGTCTATGGCTGGGTCGGGCACCGCACCCGGCTGTACATCGACATCTTCGGCTTCATCTTCTTTGTGCTGCCGGCGATGTGCCTGATGCTGTACATGACCTGGCCGTTTTTCCTGGACAGTTTTATTAGAAACGAGGGCAGCCCCAATGCCGGCGGGCTGCTTCGCTGGCCCGTCAAGCTGATCCTGCCGCTGGGGTTCTGCCTGCTGGTGCTGCAGGGCCTCTCCGAGCTGATCAAGCGCGTCGCCGTGCTGCGCGGGGTGCCGGTGCGCGGCAACGCCTTCCTCGAATACCACAAGCCGGAACAGTGATGACCATCACGCTCGACATGATGCCGCCGCTGATGTTCGGCGGCCTGGTGCTCTTCCTGCTCGCCGGCTTCCCGGCAGCGTTCAGCCTGTCCGCAGTCGGGCTGTTCTTCGGCTTCTGGGCCATCGAGCTGGGCTTCTTCACCCAGGCCTTCCTGGGCAATTTGCCGCTGCGCGTCTTCGGCATCCTGTCCAATGATTTGTTGCTGGCGATTCCGTTCTTCACCCTGATGGG
>CAXTJY010000028.1:0-8920 GCA_964244395.1 uncultured Rhodovarius sp. | reverse complement strand
TGGGCGCCATCCTGGAACGCTGCGGCCTGGCCGAGGACCTTTTGGAAGGCACCGGTCAGCTCTTCGGCAAGGTGCCGGGCGGGCTGGCCTATGCCGTCATCCTGGTCGGCGCCGTGCTGGGCGCCATCACCGGCACGGTGGCCGCCAGCGTCATCGCCATGGGCATGATCTCGCTGCCGATCATGATGAAATACGGCTACGACATGCGCATCGCCACCGGCGTCATCGCGGCGTCCGGCACCATCACGCAGCTGATTCCGCCGAGCCTGGTGCTGATCGTACTGGGCGACCAGCTCGGCAAGAGCGTGGGCGACATGTATGCCGGCGCCATCGGCCCCTCGATCCTGCAGATCGTGCTGTTCATGCTGTTCATCTGGGGCGTGTCGATCTTCCAGCCCCACAAGGTGCCGCCGCTGCCGCCCGAGGCGCTGAGCCCGCGCGGCTGGCCGCTCTACTGGCGCGTGCTGAAGGGCATGGTGCCCTCCATCGTGCTGATCTTCCTGGTGCTCGGCACCATCTTCATGGGGCTGGCGACGCCGACGGAGGCCGGCGCCATGGGTGCGATGGGCGCCATCGGCCTCGCGGTGGCGCAGCGTACCTACAGCTGGGCGCTGCTGCGGGAAGCCATGGGCAACACCATGCGCATCACCTCCATGGTCATCTTCATCCTGATCGGCGCCACCGTGTTCAGCCTGGTGTTCCAGGGCGTGGACGGCACGCTGTGGATCGAGCACCTGCTGAGCCACCTGCCGGGCGGGCAGACCGGCTTCCTGGTCTTCGTCAACATCTTCGTCTTCTTCCTGGCCTTCTTCCTGGATTTCTTCGAGATCGCCTTCATCGTGGTGCCCCTGCTGGCGCCGGTGGCGGCCAAGCTGGACATCAACCTGGTCTGGTTCGGCGTGCTGTTGTGCATCAACCTGCAGACCAGCTTCATGCATCCGCCCTTCGGCTTCGCGCTGTTCTATCTGCGCGGCATCGCGCCGAAGGAGGTGCTGACCAAGGACATCTATCTGGGCGCCATCCCGTGGCTGTTCCTGCAGATCATCCTGGTCGGCATCGTCATCTTCTGGCCGGAGAGCGTGACCTATTGGCTTGACCAGGGCACGGGTGTGGACCCCAGCACCGTGCGCATCGACGTACCGCTGCCCGATCTACCCGCAGACGACGCGATCCCGACCTTCCGCTGAGGGTCGGCACCGCGGGCGGGCCAGGCGGCTGCCTCGGCCGCGGCTACCCCGCGGCCTCGGACGCAACTACTCTGCGGCCTCGGACGCAACTACTCTGCGGCCGCCTTTCCATCCGCCTGGCGCCGCCGCACCCGCAGCTTGCGGATCTTCCGCGGGTCCGAATCCATGATGCGGAATTCCAACCCTGACGAATGGCTCACCAGCTCGCCCTTCGCCGGCACCCGGCCGGCCAGCACGAAGATCAGCCCACCCACCGTGTCGATGTCCGCGCCGCGTTCCTCCTCGGTCAGCACCGGTCCCATCCTGGTCTCGAACGCTTCGATCGGCGTGCGGGCATCCAGGTCCATGCTGCCATCCGGCCGGTCCACCATCTGTGGCCCGTTCACCTCGTCATGCTCGTCCGAGATGTCGCCGACGATGGTCTCGACCAAATCCTCGATGGTCACCAGCCCGTCGATGCCGCCATACTCGTCCACCACCAGCGCCATGTGCAGCCGCGCCTCGCGCATGCGCAGCAGCAGCTCCAGCACGGGCATGCTGGGCACCACCAGAAGCGGCCGGCGCAGCACCGAGGTCATCGAGAAGGGCGCCTCGCGGCCGATGGCGCCGATGATGTCCTTGATGTGCACCATGCCGACGATGTCATCGAGCTGGCCGCCATAGACGGGGTAGCGGGAATGGCCTTCACGCTGGATCATCGCCATGGCCTCGTCCAGCGTCAGGCTGTCGGGCAGCGCCACGATGTCGGCCCGCGGGATCATGACGTCCACCGCGGTGATGCCGCGCAGCTTCAGCACGTTGGTCAGCAGGGCGCGTTCCTGCAGGTCGAGCTCCGGCGCGTCGGCGGGAGTGGTGTCGGTGGGGCGCTCGATCAGCTCCTCCATCCGGTCGCGGACGGATTCATGCGGCTTTCGACGCAATGCGCCCGCCAGCCGATGCAGCCAGGGTTTTTCGGGACCGTCGCTCATGCCGCCCGCCCGCCGCCCGGGCTCCACGGATTGGGCAGGCGCAGGCGGTGCATGGCGCGGGATTCGGCGCGCTCCATGCGGCGCGCCTCGCCGGCCTCCATGTGGTCATGCCCCAGCAAGTGCAGGGTGCCGTGCGCGACAAGATGGGCGGCATGGGCGGATGGCTGCCGCCCTTCGGCTCGCGCTTCCCGCCGTACCGTCTGCAGGGACAACGCGATGTCTCCCAGCGTCGGCGGGTGGCCGGGAAAGCTCAGCACGTTGGTGGGTTTCTCCTTGCCGCGATGCTGAGTGTTCAACGCCTTCAGCGTGCGGTCATCGGCCAGCAGCACGGTGACGTGGCCCGCGGCGGCGCCCTCGCAGGCGGCCAGCACGGCACGTTCGGCCATTCGGGTGGGAAGGATGCTGCGCCAGCCCGGCGCGGCGACGACGATCTCGACGGAGGGCCTAGATCGGCCCTCCGATAGGCTACTTCGGTCCGGCATCGGCTCCGTTCCAGTTGCGTTTACGCGGCGGCGCGTGTTCGGCGTCCGCCCGGCCATAGGCGGCCACGATGCGCCCGACCAGGGGGTGGCGCACCACATCGGTCTCGGCGAAGCGCATGAAGCCAATGCCGGGCACGTTCTCCAGGATGCGCGACGCTTCCACAAGCCCGGACGGCGTGCCGGGCGGCAGGTCAATCTGGGTCGGGTCGCCGGTGATCACCATGCGGCTGCCCTCGCCCAGCCGGGTGAGGAACATCTTCATCTGCGCCGGCGTGGTGTTCTGCGCTTCGTCGAGGATGGCGAAGCAGTGTGCCAGCGTGCGCCCGCGCATGAAGGCGAGCGGCGCGATCTCGATTTCGCCCGATGCCATCCGGCGTGCCAGCTGGTCGCCCGGAAGCATGTCGCCCAGCGCGTCATAGAGGGGGCGCAGATAAGGATCCACCTTCTCCTTCATGTCGCCGGGCAGGAAGCCCAGCCGCTCGCCGGCCTCGACCGCCGGCCGGGAGAGCACGATGCGCTCGACCTGCCCGGACAGCAGCAGCGCCACGCCATGCGCCACCGCCAGATACGTCTTGCCTGTGCCTGCGGGGCCAAGCCCGAAGCTGATCTCGTGCCGGCTGAGCGTATCCATGTAGGCGGCCTGGGCGGGGCTGCGCGGCGCCACGGCACCCTTGCGGGTGCGGATCTGCGGCAGGTCGCGCAGCGGCAGGCGCGGTTCGCCTTCGCCCTCGGCCATGCGCAACGCGGCTTCCACCTGGGCCATGGTGCAGCCCTGGCCGCGCTCCAGCCCGCGCCACAGGCTTCTGAGGGCTTCCTCCGCCACCATCGTCTTTTCCGCGCTGCCCGAGATGGTCAATCGATTGCCGCGCGAACTCAACTTCACCCCGGTTTGTTTCTCCAACAGGCTGAGGTGCCTGTCGAATTCGCCGAAGAGCTGCTGCAGCAGCGCGTTGTCGTCGAATTGCAAGGTGACCGACCGGCTTTCGCTGGAAGGGTTTGCAAAGCGGGGGGCGATGCCAGGGGCGAGGATGTTGTTCAAGCGGCGTGTTTCTCCAGGCGTTGGTGAGCGGTTTCCTTGGCGTCGCACACGTCCGATGGGACGGCTGCGAGGGGGGCGAAGCCTGCGTCGGACAGGACGCAGGCCAGTGAGTTGGCGGAGGCCGTGACGGCGCGCATCCGGATGACCTGGCCTTCGAGGCCGGATGGTCCTGGCGCATGCACCGCCTGCAGCCAGGGCGAGCGGCCGGCGATCTGGCCGGGGTGTCGGCCGGGGCCGGAGATCAGCACATCGAACTCGGTGCCGATGCGGGTGCGGTTGAAGGCGGTCTGCTGGTCCATCAGCAGGCCCTGGAGCTCGCGCAGCCGCTCGTCGCGCAGGGCTTCAGGCACCTGGAACGGCGCCCGCGCGGCCGGGGTACCGGGGCGGGGCGAGTATTTGAAGGAATAGGCCCCGGCGAAGCCGATCTCGCGCACCAGCGCCAGAGTGGCGGCGTGGTCGGCATCCGTCTCGCCGGGATGGCCGGTGATGAAGTCGGAGGTGAGCGCGAGGTCGGGACGCGCGGCGCGCAGCCGGTCGACCAGGCGGCGGTAGTCATCCGCGGTGTGGCCGCGATTCATCGCCGCCAGCACCCGGTCGCTGCCGCTCTGCACTGGCAAATGCAGCATGGGCATCAGCGCGGGCAGATCGCGATGCGCGGCGATCAAATCATCACCCATGTCACGCGGGTGCGAGGTCATGTACCGCAGCCGCGCCAGGCCGGGGATGTCCGCCAGTTGCCGCAGCAGGGCGGCCAGCGAACCGGCGCCCTCGCCGTGATAGGCGTTGACGTTCTGGCCCAGGAGGGTGAGTTCGCGGGTGCCCTGCGCGACAAGGCCGCGCGCCTCTGTCAGCACCGCGGCGGCGGGGCGGGACGTCTCGCTGCCCCGCGTGTAGGGCACGACGCAGAAGGCGCAGAACTTGTCGCAGCCCTCCTGCACCGTCAGGAAGGCGGTCACGCCCTGCGGCGCGCGCTCGCCCGGCAGCAGGTCGAATTTCGACTCGGCGGGGAAGTCGGTGTCCAGCACCAGGCCGCCGGCGCGGCCCACCCGCGCCACCATCTCGGGCAGGCGATGGATGGTCTGTGGGCCCAACACGATATCGACATAGGGGGCGCGGGCGGCGATCTCGGCGCCCTCGGCTTGTGCGACGCAGCCGGCCACGGCCAGCACCATGGGCAGGCCGCGGGCGGCGCGCTCGTTCTTCACCATGCGCAGCCGGCCGAGTTCGGAGAACAGCTTCTCCGCCGCCTTCTCCCGAATATGGCAGGTGTTGAGGATGACCATGTCGGCATCTTCCGGCGCTTCGGTCGGCCCGAAGCCCAACGGGGCCAGCACCTCCGCCATGCGCTGGCTGTCATACACGTTCATCTGGCAGCCCCAGCTGCGGATCAAAAGCCGCTTGGTCACCATCCAGCCATCACTCCCCGTGCCGCGCGGTAGCGGACAGGCAGCACATGCGAAGGGCGGCAGCCGGGGTCAAGCGTCGGGAAGCCTCGCGGGGCGGGGTTTTGCACGGATCACGAGAGAAACACTCGGCAATCCGGGCCGGTTCGGTCAAGCATCTTGTGAACGGGCCTGCGGCGACGCGACAACGGCCCTGCCGATCCGCGTGCAGCGCCAGCTGCTTTGCCATGGCGCGGGGTCAGGCATCTTGTTGCTGCCAGGCCGCGGCCGCATCGCGCCTCACCGGGGCGGGCAGTGCCAGTGCCGGGCGATTCTGCCGCAGGGCGGCGGCACTCATCGCCACGATCCGGCCGGTCTCGGCCGCCATGTGCTTGCGGTTCGGCAGGGCGGACGGTGCAAATTCCTCATGCAGGACCACGGTAGCGCGGGTGCCGGTCCGGCGCAGCAGCCGCCAGGCGTGGCTGCCCGTCTCCATGTCGCCATACCAGGCGAAGAGCGGCCGGTCGCGCCGGCAGGCGGGCAGGAAGCCCATGCGGTCATACACCACCGTCACCGGCTGCACCTGGGCGGCGTTGGTCGCCACCGAGAAGAAGCTGCTGCGGAACGGCAGCACGCGGGTGCCATCGCTGGTGGTGCCTTCAGGGAACAGGATCAGTGCTTCGCCGGCCCGCAGGCGGTTGGTCATGTCGTCCGCCTCGTCGCCGGTGCGGCTGCGGCTGCGGCTGACGAAGACACAGCGCCCGAGCTTCGCCACCCAGCCAATAAGCGGCCAGCCCGCCACCTCGGCCTTCGAGACGAAGCGCGCATCCAGCACCGCGCCCAGCACCAGCACATCCAGCCAGGAGGTGTGGTTGGAGACGAAGAGGGTGGCGCCCGGTGCGGGGCGGCCGACGACCTGCAGTTTCAGGCCGATGATCCGGCACAGGGTGCGATGATAGAAGCGCGCGAAGCCGTTCTTGGCCGGCCCCGGCAGCAGCACCAGCAGCCCCTGCACCGGGATGCACAGCAGCGTCCAAGAACGATGCTGACCAGGCGTCGCACCGCGCGGAACCGGCCGCCCAGCGGCCGCTCCTCCATCACGTCGCGCCAGGCGGCGCCGGGCATCCTTGGCTGGAAGCGCAGCGGCTTCTTCCGGGCCAGCCGGCGCGGTTTGGCATTGTCGGCGGCAGTGCGGGCGGTCATGGTCAAGCGGATGGCTCGGATGCTGCTCAAGGGCGGGGTAGCGCGGGCTTGAAGTCGCTACAATGACGCGCCGGAGAAGCCTGTGTGACGGAGATGCGGCGATGACCCCGGAGAACAGCCTGGCGCTGAGCGTGCTGGGCGCGGGCCCGGTCGGCACCGGCATCGCCGCGCTGGCGGCCAGCCGCGGGCATCGCGTGACGCTGTGGTCGCCGCGCGGTGGCGGCACCCGGCACATTGGTTCCAGCATCGACGTGTACGGCCTGCTGGAAGGGCGGTTTCCGGTTCGGGTAGCGGCGGATATCGGCCGGGCGGTGGAAGGCGTGGACGCCGTGCTGGTGGTGGTGCCTGGGCATGCCCAGCAGCCGGTACTGCAGCAATTGGCGCGGGTGCTGAACGGCCGGCCGGCGGTTTTCGTGGCGCCGGCGGCGTCGCTGTCGCCGCTGCTGCTGGCGCGGATGCTGGAGCCGCGCGGGCTGGTGGCGGAGGTGGGCGGGCTGGCGTTTCCCCCGCTGGCGGCGCGGCGGCTGCCGGATGGCCGCCTGTGGATCGGCGCGCTGCGGCGGCGCCTGTTCCTGGGCACCGATGGCGAGCCAAAGCGGCTATTGCGCACCGCAGAGAGCCTGTTCGGTGCTCCGGTTCGCGCCCTGCCGGATTTGCTGGCTGCGTCCCTGGCCGATCTGTCGGGCCTGGCGGACGCGGCGCAATTGCTGGCGCCACCGGATTCGGCGCAGGCGGCGATGCGGCTGCTCACCGCCCTATCCGACGAGCGGCACGCGTTGTGCGCCACGTTGCGGGTGCCGCCACGGCCCAGCACGGATTACTTCGCCGATATCGGCGGCCTGCCGCCGCTGGATGCGGCCCGGGCGCTGGGGCAGGGCGCGCTGGCATTGTCCTTCCAGATCACCATGGCGGCCGCCACCAACAGCCGGCTGCCGATGACCGAGGCGGCGCTGCGGCTGCTGGAGGTGATCGCCGGGACCTCGATGCGGCGCAATTCGGTGCTGGCGGCGTTGGGGGAAGATCAGTTGCGGGCGTTGATACGGTGGGGGCGGGCGGCGTAGCGTCGGCGCGCAGCGCCCGCTGCGAAGGCGGGAGAGAGCGCGGGCGAAGTTTCAGCGGGCAGAGAAGGACCGCCACGCCTGCCCCGGCGGCGGCAGACGCAGGCCCGACCTGAGTGGACGGCTGCCGTCGCGGCGGGGTGTTCAGTCGCCCCGCAACGCGGCACCTGCCGCCAGCGGTGCGAGCGGCACGGCCAGCGCCAGCAGCGCGCCCAGCAGCAGCAGCATCGGCCGAGCGGTGCTCTCGCCCGCCGCGGCCTCGATGGCGGCGGCGCCGAACACTACGGCGGGAATGGCCAGCGGCAGCACCAGCAGCGGCAGCAGCACCCCGCCGCGCCGGGCGCCCAGGGTCAGCGCCGCGCCGGCGGTACCCAGCATGGAAAGCAGCGCCGAGGCCAGGCCGAGCGCCAGCATGGCGGTGGGCCAGGCCTCGGTCGGCAGGTTGAGCATGGCTGCGGCCAGCGGCGCGGCCAGTAGCAATGGCAGCCCGGTGGTCAGCCAGTGCCCCAACGCCTTGGCCAGGGCGATCAGGGCCGGGTGCAGACCGGACAGCAGCAACAGATCGAGCGACCCGTCATCCGCCTCCGCGCCCCAGAGGCGGTCCAGCGGCAAGAGCGCGGCGAGCAGCGCGGAAGCCAGCAGGGCGCCGGGGGCAAGGCGGGCCAGGGTGTCTGGTGAGGGACCGACGCCGAAGGGGAAGAGCGCCGTGACCAGAAGGAAGAAGAGAACCGCAGCCAGTGCGTCGGCGGGGTGGCGCAGGGCCAGGCGAAGTTCGCGCGACAGCAAGGCCAGCCAGGGTTTCACGCCTGGCCACTCCGGTCTTGGCCGGGCTCAACCCGGTTGCCTCCCAAACGACCCCCAGATGACCGGCTCAGGGCCCGGCCGGCACGACTTGGCGGTGCCGCCAATTCAATCAGCCGCAGACGCGGATGGCGTCGCTCAGCGTCTCGAAGATGCGGTCGACATGCGGTTTTTCGATGATCAGCGGTGGCGATAGCGCCACGATGTCGCCGGTGACGCGGATCAGCAGGCCGTTGTCGAAGCATTGGCGGAACACGTCGGTGGCGCGTGCCCCGGGCTGGCCGTCGCGCGGCGCCAGCTCGATGCCGGCGACGAGGCCAAAATTGCGCACATCGATCACGTTCGGCTCGGCGCGCATCTGGTGCGCGGCGTCCTCGAAATAGCCTTCCATCGCTTTTGCCCGCGCCGGCAAATCCTCGGCGCGGTGGATGTCCATGCTGGCGATGGCGGCCGCGGCCGCCAGCGGATGGCCGGAATAGGTGTAGCCGTGGAACAGCTCGATGCCGTTCTGGATGCCGTGCACCACCGCGTCGTGCACGTCGGTGTGCACGGCCACGGCGCCCATCGGCACGGCAGCGTTGGTCAGGCCCTTGGCCATGGTCATGATGTCCGGGAAGACGCCCAGCCGCTCGCTGCCGAAATCGCAGCCGATGCGGCCGAAGCCGGTGATGACCTCGTCGAAGATCAGCAGGATACCGTGTTTCGTGCAGAGTTCGCGCAGCCGCTCCAGGTAGCCCACGGGCGGGATCAGCACGCCGGTCGAGCCAGCCAGCGGCTCCACCATCACCGCCGCGATGGTG
>CAXTJY010000027.1:13942-14187 GCA_964244395.1 uncultured Rhodovarius sp. | reverse complement strand
CGACCAGAACATGGCCGGTGTGACGGTGAACCTGCTGAACGGCGCCAACGCCGTCATCGGCAGCACGACCACCGACGCCCTCGGCAACTACCTGTTCACCGGCCTGGCGCCGGGCAGCTACCACGTCCAGGTCATCAAGCCGGACGGCACCTACTTCTTCACCGCCCCCGATGCCGGCGCCGACAACATCGACAGCGACACCAACCAGACCATTTCGGGCGGCAATCCGACGGCCAAGCCCGAGC
>CAXTJY010000027.1:2145-13932 GCA_964244395.1 uncultured Rhodovarius sp. | reverse complement strand
AGCGACACCAACCAGACCACGGGCATCACCCCGGTGAAGCTCTACGTCTCCGGCGACGACGACCGCACCATCGACAGCGGCCTCTACCAGCTGGCGAAGATTGGCGACTACGCCTTCGTCGACAGGAACGGCAACGGCATCAACGATGCCGGCGACACCCCGCTGGGCGGCGTCACCGTGCAGCTCGTCAACACCCTCACCAACACGGTGGTGGCGAACACGACGACGGCACCCGATGGCAGCTACCTCTTCACCGTGCCCCCCGGCACCTACAAGGAGGTGTTCACCGCCCCCGCCGGCTACGTCCCCACCATCCAGGGCCAGGGCACGCCGTCCACCGACAGCAACCCCGACGCCACCGGCACCACCCCCGTCTTCTATGTGCCCTCGGGCGGCCAGGACCTGACCATCGACGCGGGCTTCTACATCCCGGTGAAGATCGGCGACCGGGTGTTCGAGGACCAGAACGGCAACGGCATCCAGGACGCGGAAGACACCAACCTGGCCGGCGTGACCGTCAACCTGTTGAACGGCGCCGGCACCATCGTCGGCACGCAGACCACGGACGCGAACGGCAACTACCTGTTCCAGGGCCTGCGCCCGATGGACTACCAGGTGCAGTTCGTGAAGCCCGCGGGCTTCATCACCACCGCAACCGACGTCGGCATGAACGACACCATCGACAGCGACGCCAGCCAGGCCAATGGCAAGGCGCCGCTCAAGACCTACTACTCGGGCGATGACGACCGCACGATCGACGCCGGCTACTACAAGCCGGTCACCATCGGCGACAAAGCCTTCGTGGACATCAACAAGGATGGCCTGCAGCAGAATCTGGAGCCTGGCCTGGCCGGCGTTATCGTCACCCTGATCGACGACCGCACCGGCATGGTGGTCGGCACCCAGACCACGGGCGTCACCGGCGACTACCTGTTCACCGGCTACAAGCCGAGTGAATACCACGTCGAGTTCAGCACGCCTGGGGGTTACTCGATCACCCTGCAGATGCAGGGTCCGAACCGGGCCATCGACAGCAACCCCAACAGCGCGGGCGTGGCGCCGCAAATCCGCTTGCTCTCGGGCCAGACGGATCTCACCATCGACGCCGGCTACCAGGGCTCCGGCAAGGTCTCCGGCAACGTCTTCCTCGACCTGCCGCCGGGCATCTGCGGCTACAAGCTGCCGGACGCGGTGTTCACCGGCATCAAGGTGGAGCTGATCACCACCACCGGCCTGATCGCCGCCACCACCACCACGGACGTGAACGGCAACTACCAGTTCACCAACGTGGCGCCGGGCCAGTATGTCGAGCGCTTCACCAACCCCGACGGCACGGTCTTCACCCAGCCGAAGGTGGCCGGCACGCTGAACCCGCGCGACAGCGACGTGAACCCGAACGGGCTGACCGACGCCTTCACCGTGGCGAATGGCGACGACATCCAGCAGATCAACGCCGGCCTCGACTACACCGGCGTGGGCTTCCAGGGGCAGGCGCCGACCTACCTCCCCGATGGCGGCGGCAGCTACAACTACCAGGGCGGCGCCTACGCCATCGGCGGCAACGGCAGCTACAACATGACGGGCTCGAACGGCGCCGTGTATTTCATCGGCGGCTCCGGCTCGAACAACCTGCAGGGCTCGGGTGCCTCGGGCGCCATCCTGATGGGCGGCGGCGGCTCCAACATCATGGAGGGCACTGCCGGCCGCGACATCATCATCGGCGGCTGCGGCCCGAACTCCATCCAGGGCCTGGGCAGCAACAACTTCCAGGGCCTGGGCGGCGGCAACTCCTGCTTCCCCTACGACCTGCTGATCGGCGGCGTCGGCAACGACACCATAACCTCCAACTCCGGCAACGCCATCATCACCGGCAACAAGGGGAATGACGCGCTGGACGGCCAGGGCGTGTTCGTCGGCGGGCCGAATGACGGCACCGTCAGCTTCAACGGCACCAGCATCACCGGCTACAGCGTGGGCGACCACCTGAAGCTCTCGGGCACCAGCCAGGTGAACTACCAGGTCGGCGACGGCGTCCAGCTCATCGAAAACTACAACCCGGGCCGCGGCGACACCATCGAGGTCTATGGCTACGCGGCGCCCACCGCGACCGGCCTGGTGAACGGGCAGTACGTCCTCTACTTCGGGCCGAACGCGGCTCTCGTCATCTCCGGCTACCAGCCGCAGAACGGCGTGCCGCTGACGGGCATCAACTACCACCCGAACCAGACCAGCATGCCCGGCGCCTTCGGTCACTTCGACCCGTTGCCGCCGGTCATCCTCGCCACCGGCCAGGACAGCTTCACCGGCACCCAGGGCGACGACATTGCGCTGGGCACCAACGCCTTCACCACCTTCACCGGCAATGGCGGCGACGATCTGGCCTTCGGCGGCGACGGCGGCAATCTCTTCGTCGACGGCGCCGGCAACGACACTTATGTCGGTGGCAAGGGGAACGACGTCTTCCGCATCACGGAAGGGTCGAACCAGGTCATCGGCTGCGAGGGCAACAACGTCGTCCAGCTCAACGTGACCAAGGCTCAGGCCACGATCACGCAGAACGCCAACGGCACCTTCACGGTGACGACGCCTTATGGCGAGCAGGTGCTGAAGGACATCCAGTGGGTCTCCTTCACCGACCAGAACGTCCATCTGCCCGGCGTGGCCGATGCCCCCGGCGCGGTCCTCTTCGGCACCGCGGGCAGCGACACCTTCCAGGTCACCAACGTCAAGGACCTGATCGTGGAGCGGCCCGGCCAGGGCAACGACACGGCCTACGTCGCGGTCAATGGCTGGACGCTGTCGCCCGGGGTGGAGAATGGCCGCCTCTACGGCACCGCCACCGACCTGACCGGCAACGCCATGAACAACGTGCTGGTCGCCAATGCGGCGCACGCCTCCACCCTGCTGGGCGCCGGCGGCGACGACGAGCTCTGGGGCTCCGACAACAATGGCGACGTGCTGAACGGCGGCGCGGGGGATGACATCATCCGCTCCGGCCTCGGCACCAGCCAGATGATCGGCGGCACCGGCAACGACCAGTACGTCGTCAACAACGCCGGCGACACCATCCTGGAGAAGCCGGGCGAAGGCACCGACACCGCCTGGGTGGGTGTCAATGGCTGGACGGTGGCCGACAATGTCGAGATCGTCCGCCTCTTCGGCGCCGCCACTTCGGTGACGCTGGGCATGGGTTCGGCGCAGGTGGTCGCCAATGGCGGCGGCAACTCCACCATCGTCGCGCAGATGGGCGACAACATCTTCTACGGCGCCGGCGGCAACGACACCTTCGTGGGCGCCGGCGGCAGCGACATCTTCTACGCCGCGGCCGGCGGCACGGGGACGAAGATGTATGGCGGCGCCGGCAACGACGCCTTCATCGTCAAGAACCTGGGCGACCAGGCCTTCGAGAACGCGAATGGCGGCTACGACACGGCCTATATCGCAGTGAATGGCTGGACGGTGGGCGAGAACATCGAGGTCGCCTATCTCTCGGGCGCCGCGACGACGCTGGCCGGCAGCGCCAGCGGCGGCAACCTGGTGGCCAACTCCACCGCCGCCTCGACCCTGACGGCGGGCACGGGCCAGACCGTCTTCTGGGGTTCCAACCTGGGCGACACCTTCAATACCGGGGTCGGTGGCAGCACCTTGTATGGCTATGGCGGGGCGGACAACTTCCACTTCGGCCTGCCGCATTGGGGCCTGAGCCAGATCGCCGATTTCAGCCATGCCGAGGGCGACAAGCTCGACTTCCGCGGCAGCGGCGTCTCGGGGATGGGCCAGCTCAACATCATCAACTACGCCGACAAGGTGCAGATCATGCACGGCGCCGACGAGATCATCCTGTACGGGGTGACGGCGCCGCTGGTGTCGAGCGACTTCATCTTCTGAGGCCCGCGCGACCGGCGGAAGCCGGTCGTCGCGTCCAGCGCGACCGGCGCAGGCCGGTCGTCGCGAAAGGATCGAGTTTCGCCCCGGCCGGGAGCAGCCGGGGCGGGAAGGCCGGGCCAGCGCAAGCTGGCCTGGACGGGACGCCGGGATGGGGATTCCGGTGCGGCGGCGGGGCGCAGGCTCCGCCGCCGTTTCTGTCCCGCCTTCAATGCCACCGGCCGAAGGACATCGTTACCCCAGTCTAAAAATCCTCGCCGGCCCTTGCCGCCGGCGTTCTCAAACGGCCTCAGCTCTTCCCCATCCCCCAGAAGACCGTCGCGGGCGCGCGAAAGACGCCGGTGACGCGGCGGTTCCAGGCGCTGGGCTGCCAGTAATAGCCCAGCGGCAGGTAGTGCATGAATTCCATCGCCCGTTGGTTCAGCGCCTGGGCCAGGCGCAGCCGATCGCCATCCGAGTCGGCCTCCACCCATTCGCCTCGCAGCCGCTCGATCTGCGGGTCGTCGGGCCAGCCGAACCAGGCGTTGGCGCCATTGGCGCGCAGGAAGAGGTGAAACACCGGCAAAGTCAGCGACTGGCCGGAACTGGTGGTGTGAATGATGCTCCAGCCGCCGCGCTCCACCGGCTCGCGCGACGTGCGGCGGTTCACCAGCGTGCCCCAATCGGCCGAGATGAGTTCGAGGTTCATGCCCAGCCGGGTCAGAATGTCGGCGGTGACCAGGCTGAGCGCGTTGATCTGCGGGTAGTCACCCGGCGCGATGAGCACGACCTTCTCGCCATTGTAGCCCGCCTCGCGCAACGCCACTTTGGCGCGTTCGATGTTGTGAGTCTTCAGGATGTCGCTGCCGGCCTCGTTCGCCATCGGCGTGTCGCAGGTGAACACCCCTTCGCACACGCCCCAGCCGGCCTGGTCGTTGCCGGCGACGGCACGCAGGTAGTCGCGCTGGTCCACCGCCATGGCGACGGCACGGCGGATCGCCGGGTTGTTGAAGGGCGGGTGCAGGGTGTTGAAGCGGGCAATGCCATAGGTGCCGTCGAGCAGGCGCTGCTCCACGGTTACCTGGCGGGAGCGGCGCAGCAGCGGCAGCAGATCGTGCAGCGGGTACTCCCAGTAATCCTGTTCGCCCTGGGTCATCGCCGACGCCGCCGTGGCCGGATCGGTGATCACAGTCCATTCGACGCGCTCGATACGCGGCGCCCGGCCACCGGCCAGCCCGCTCACCGGCTCCTGCCGCGCGACGTAGCCGTCATGCCGAGTCCAGACGGCACGCTGGCCGGGATTCCATTCATTGGCGACGAAGCGAAACGGGCCGCTGCCCACCGCCTCGCGGATGGCGGTGAAGGCGTCGGTCGCGGCCAGGCGCTCGGGCATGATGAAGCAGGGAAATTGGGTCTGGCCCAGCGCCATGATCAGCAGCGGCACCGGGCGGTGCATGCGGAAACGAAAGCGCCGATCGTCCACCACCTCGACATCGGCGATGGACGGCGCCAGCACCTGCATGAAGGGGTCGCGCCGCGCCCAGCGCTTGATGCTGACGACACAGTCCTTCGCCAGCACCGGCTCATTGTCGTGGAAGCGAAGGCCCTCGCGCAGGGTGAAGGTCAACGTCAGCCGGTCCGGCGTCAGCTCCCAGCCCTGCGCCATCTGCGGCCGGATTTCGCCCGCGGCATCCTGCGCGCAAAGCTGGTCATACACCATGAAGCCGTGGTTGCGGGTGACGACGGCGGTGGTCCAGATCGGGTCCAGGCTGGTGAGATTGGCCTGCGGGATGACGCGGATGGTGCGCGCGGCGGCCGGCTGGGTGAGTGCGGGGGCCACCGGGAGGGCGGTGGCTGCGGCAATGAGGTGGCGGCGTTGCATGGGGAGTGCTCCTGTTACGGAAGCTTCACCCGCCGCCGGTGCCGATGCCAAGCCCCTTCAATTCTCCAGCCTGATCCCCGCGCTGCGCACGACCCGGCCGAAGCGCTCCAGCTCCTCCACCATGGTGGCCGTCAGCACCGCCGGTGTGCTGCCCACGCCCTCGACGCCCAAAGCCACCAGGCGGGCGCGGGTGGCGGGGTCGGCGATGGCGCGCGCGACCTCCGCCTGCAGGCGATCGGTGATGGCGCGAGGGGTGCCGCGCGGTGCGAATAGGCCCGACCACACCGACATCCGGTAGCCTGGCAGGCCTGATTCCGCGATGGTCGGCAGGCCGGGCAAGGCCGGGTTGCGGGCCTCGGTACTGACCGCGAGTGGCCGAAGCTGGCCGCCCTGAACCAGGGGCATGACGGTGGCGATGTCGCCCAGGGTGAAGGTCACCTCGCCGGTCAGCAATGCCTGCACCGCCGGTGCGCTGCCGCGATAGGGGATGTGGTTGAGGCGAATGCCGGCATCCGCCGCGAACATCTCGGTGCCGACCTGGAAGGAGCTGGAAGCGGAGCTGTAATTGACCTGCCCTGGCTGGCGGCTCTTGTCCGATGAACTGACGCTGCTGTGCCCGCGCCAGGGCGATCAGATCGGCCACGCTGCGCAGCGGGCTGGCCGACGGCACAACCAGCAGCAGCGGGAAGACGCCGATCAGCGCGATCGGCGCGAAGTCGCGCAGCGGGTCGTAGCTGACCTGCGGCAGAACCAGCGGGTTGATGGTCATGCCGCTGCTGGGCGCGACCAACAGCGTCTGGCCATCCGGCGCCGCGCGTCGCACCGCGTCGATGGCGATGGTGCCGCTGGCGCCAGGCCGGTTCTCGACCAGGAAGGGCTGACCCAGGGCGGCGGCCAGCGGCTCGGCCACGATGCGGGCCAGCACGTCGTTGCCGCCGCCAGGCGCGAAGCCCACCAGCAGGCGCACCGGTCCGGCGGGCCAGGCGGGTTGCGCCAATGCAGGACCGGTAAGGGGAAGCGCAAGCAGGGCGCGGCGTATCGGGGGCATCTCGGATCTTCCTGGTTCAGCCAATGCCGTAGCGGCCCGGCGCGATGATGCCCTTGGGGTCCAGCGCCTGCTTGATGGCCTGGGTGGCGCGAGCGACGGTGGGCTGGCGCTGCGCCTGGTGGAAAGCCTGATAGGAAGTCGGCGCCCGGCCGACGGAAATACCGCGCGAGCGGAACACCTCGCTCATGCCACGGTAGCAGGCATCGGCGCGGGCGGTCTCGGCGGGGTCGTCGCGGTTGAACAGGATGGCGTGCACGCCGCGGGCAAAGCGCGGCCCGCAAACGAAGGAGGCCATGTAGTCGATGCGATGGTCGGCCGCGACGGCTCGGCACTCGGCGGCGCAGGTCTGCGCCAGCGCGCCCAGCATCGGCATGCCGGGGGTGAACCAGATGGCGCCGCCGCCGGGCCGCCAGCGCAGCATCTGCAATTCTCCGGCCGCGGGCCGGCCCAGGTTGGATTCCAGCGCGGCGCGCAGCACCGGCATGGCTTCGGCCTGCGCCTGCGTGATGTGCCGGCCGCGGCTGCCGAAGTGCTGGCGAACCCGCTCCAGCCCGGCCTCCACCGCCGCCTCGCTGCCGCCATGCACCGCGCCGGAGACCATCCAGGCGCCAACGCCGTGTCGGTCCCGCAGCGCCTGGCGCGCGGCATCGGAAACCGGCCCTCTGGGGTCCGGACTCGGCTCCTGCGAGGCCAGCAAATAGAGGTCGGAGGTGGCGCGAATCATGGTGGCGACGGCGCCCGACGCCTTCAGCGGCCGGATCAGCTCGACGATCTCGCCGAGATCAGCCGCATCGGGGAAACTGTGGAAGAAGCAACGCTGCGCCGGCGGCCGCTGCCCCAGCCAAAGGCCGATGCGCGTGACGATGCCGTAGTTGGACTGGGTGAACAGCCCGTCCAACGCAGGCCCAAAACTGTACTTGGTCACGTGCCAGTTCGGATGCTCCGTACCTTCCAGGCTGCCGTCGCCGGTGCGGATGAGGTCGCCATTGCCCAGCACGATCTCCATGCCGCAAACATTGTCGAAGTGACTGCCGTTCGGCCCCGCACCGCCGCCCTTGTCCAGCGCATTGCCCAATGGCCCGCCCAATGGCGGCCCGGCGGTGGGCGACATGACCAGGCGGCTGCCGCGCCGGCCCAGCTCCTCATGCAAGGCGATGAAAGTGACGCCGGGTTCGACCACGCAATAGCCCAGCGTCTCGTTGATCTCGACGATGCGGTCCATGCGCCGGCCGAGATCGACGATGACCTGGCCGTCGTGGATTGGCGCGCGGGCCCCCAGGCCCAGGTTCCAGCCGGTGCTGACCGGGAAGAGCGGCACGTCCTGGTCGTTGGCGAGCTGGACGATGCGCTGCATCTCCGCCGTCGAGCCTGGACACAGGATGGCGGCGGGCCGCGCATCGGGCGTGGGCAGGGAGTGCGCGCCATACTCGCGCAGCGAGGCCGCATCCGCATCGACATGCGCGGCGCCGATGGCGTCGGCGACGGCGGTGAGGAAGGCTTTCAGAATGTCATCTCCGGCAGCGCCTTCAGCACCACACCTGCATCCAGCAGTGCCTGGCGGGCTGCGGCGCCCACCGCGGCGGCCGTCGGCTCGTCCGCATGCAGGCACATGGAGTGGATCTCCGCCGGGATGCGCTTGCCCTCGCGGGTCACGATCACGCCCTCTACCGCCATGGCCACCGCCTGCCGCGCCGCCACGGCCGGATCGTGGTGCACGGCGTCCTTGTTCAGCCGGCTCGTCAGGTTCCCGTCCTCGTCATACATCCTGTCGATGAAGCTTTCGCCGGCGAGGCGCAGCCCCGCCTCACGCGTCGCCTCCGCCATGCGGCTGCCGGCAAGGCAGACGTGGATGAGCTCGCGGTCCACGCCCTTGATGCCACGGGCCAGGGCCGCGGCCACATCCGCCTCCACCGCCCCCACATTGCTGAGCGCGCCATGCACCTTCACATGCGTGATCCGGCCGCCCGCCATCGCCGCCACGCCCATCAACGCGCCGATCTGGTAGGCCACCATGTTCTCGATCTCGCGGCCCGACATGCGGATCGGGCGGCGGCCGAAGCCCTGAATGTCCGGATAGCCGGGATGCGCGCCCAGGGTGACGTTGTGCTGCATCGCCAGTTCGACGGTGCTGCGCATCACGCTCGGGTCGCCGGCGTGGAAGCCGCAGGCGATGTTGGCGCTGTTGATTAGCGGCATCACGCCGGCATCGTTGCCCTTGTTCCAGGTGCCGAAGCTTTCGCCGATATCGGCGTTGATGTTCACGACGGGCATGCGCTGCCTTCCTCTGATGCAGCCACAAACTCGCAAGCGCGCGCCGTGCTGCCAAGGGTGGGTTGCGTGGGCGGCCCGGCGCGGCGAGGCTGACACCATGAGGGTACGACTGGCCGGGGACGGCGCGATGCTGGCGGAGTTTTCCGAATTGCTGGACCCCGCAGCCGTCACCCGGGTGCGGGCGCTGGACGCCGCGCTGGCCGCCGCCCCGCCCGCGGGCCTGACCGAGACGGTGCCCGGGCTGCGTTCACTGCTTTTGCTGCACGACCCGCTGGTGCTTTCCGCCCGCCGGCTGCGGGGGCTGCTGGAGGGCATGGCCGGCACGCTGCCGGAGGCGGAAGTGTCCGCCACGGAATGGCTGATCCCTGTCTGCTACGAGGGCGACTTCGCCGCCGACCTGGCAGAGGTGGCAGCCACCACCGGCTTCAGCGAGGCGGAGGTCGTGGCCCGCCACGCCGGAGGCACCTACACCGCCTATGCGGTCGGCAGCTTTCCCGGCCTGCCCTACCTAGGCGGGTTGGACCCGGCGCTGGAAATGCCGCGTCGGGTGCCGCCGCGGGTACTGGTGCCGGCGGGGTCCGTCGCCATCGCGCTCACCATGTCCAACATCTATCCGCAGGCGACGCCGGGCGGCTGGAACTTGCTGGGGCGCACACCGGTGCCGATGTTCGACCCGCGTTGGCAGGTGCCCTCGCTGCTGTCGCCGGGCGATGTGGTGCGGCATCGGGCAATGGATCGGGCGGAGTACGAGGCCTGGATGGCGGGCTTCGCAGACGGCACGCGGGATGCCCGCGTGGCGTGCCGCGCATGACCCTGCTGGTCGAGGAGCCCGGCCTTTTCATCACCGTGCAGGATCTCGGCCGGGTCGGGCATCAGCGCATCGGCGTGCCGCCCTCCGGCGCGCTGGACCCGCTGGCGCTGCGCATGGGCAATGCCGTGCTGGGCCAGCCAGGGGGGGTGGCGGCGCTGGAGATGTGCCGCGTCGGCGGCCGCTTTCTGCTGCAGACCGAGAGCATGCGCTTCTGCATCGCCGGTGCCGATGTGCCGGTAACACTGGATGGGCTGGAGTTGCCGTCGTGGCGCAGCGTGACCGCGCGACGGGGGCAAAGCCTGAAGGTCGGGCGCATTCGCGGCGGCGTGGCCTATCTGTGCGTGCTGGGCGGCTTCGCGCTGCCGGCGGTGATGGGCAGCCTGTCCACCTACACGCGCGCCGGCTTCGGCGGCTTCGAGGGACGCCGCCTGGCGACGGGCGACGCTTTGCCGCTGACGTTGTCGGCAGCGCCCGAGGCGCGCGAGCGCCTGCTGCCCCACCCCGTCCCGGCCGAACGCGCCCGCCCCTTGCGGGTGCTGCTGGGGCCGCACGAGGAGATGTTCACCGAAGCCGCCATCCGCACCCTGCTGAGCGAACCCTACAGCGTCACCAACAATGCGGACCGGCTCGGCATGCGGCTGTCCGGCCCGGCGCTGGAGCATGTCGGTGCCAGGGAGATCGTCTCCGACGGCAACGCCACCGGATGCCTGCAGGTGCCGGGCGACGGCCAGCCCATGGTGCTGATGCCGGACCGGCATACGATGGGCGGTTACCCGAAGATTGCCACCATCATCACGGCTGACCTGCACCGGCTCGGCCAGGCTCTGCCGGGCAGCGTGCTGCGCTTCGAGGCCGTGGCTCCCGAGCAGGCGGAGGTGGCGGCCTGGCAGCTCGAACGGGCGATCGAGGAATCGATCGGATCCATCCGCGAGGTGGCTTAGGCCCGCCGCGCATCTCCGAAGTCGGCGACGACGTGGTCCAGCGAGACTGCCACCTCACCTCCGGCCGCGGCCATCGTCTCGCGCATGTCGCGCAGCAGCGCTGCCCCGGCGACGGTGCGTTGCACCAACACGCTGCGGCGATCCATCGGGTCCAGCTTGCGCCGCGCCAGATCGAGCTCGCCGAGGCGGTCGAGCGCGCGGGTGATGGCGGGTTTGGAGACGTTGAGGTCAGACGCCAGGCCCCGCACGGTATGCGGGCCCTCCGCCAGGTACACGGTCAGGAACACCCCGAGCTGCCGGGCGGACAAATCCGGCCCGTCGCGCCGCACCAGCGACACCACCGTGTCCCGTAGAATGCCGACCAGACGGTCGGCCTCATGCAGATTGGCCATCATGATTTCCTTGCCGGGCGCGTAGCGCCGGTATGCCAATGATCTGGGGGCGTAATAATCGCGGAACAACCTCTTTGCCAGGGAAATGTCTCACTGATCTGTAGGGTTATTCGCACGGTATGCCGCAAGTCCGTGCACCAGGGCCCGCAGCCCGGTCGCCTCGCCGCCTTCGGGGCGCCCAGGCCGGGTGGAATCGTTCCAGGCGTAGAGGTCCAGATGCGCCCAGGGCGTTCCCTCAGCGACAAAACGCCGCAGGAACAGCGCGGCGATGATGGCCCCCGCCTGCGGCTTTGTGGAGACGTTGTTGAGGTCGGCCACCGGGCTGTCCAGCCAGGTATCGTAGCCGTCATGCAGCGGCAGCCGCCACAGTGGGTCGCCCGCCGCCCGCCCGCCGGCGAGCAGCGCGTCGGCCAGCGCGTCGTCATTGCTGAACAGCGCCGGCACGTCCGGCCCGAGCGGCTGGCCGTCCACGCGGCGGAGCGAAGGGGCGGTCCGGAGGCAGCGGCAGGCGGGTCACCTGCCTGCCCGCGAGCGGAGCAATGCTGCCATTATGGTCTCCGCGGCCGCCGAGGGTAAGT
>CAXTJY010000027.1:1300-2135 GCA_964244395.1 uncultured Rhodovarius sp. | reverse complement strand
GTCCGGCCCCAGCGCCACGCGCGCGGCGCCGGTCAGGGTGGCGCCATCCAAAATCAGCGACGGTCCCCGCTCGGCGGCGAAGCTCAGCAGGTCTGCCAGCACCAGGCGGCCCTCGGCATCGGTGTTGCCGATCTCGACCGACAGGCCGGCCCTGGTAGCGATGACGTCGCCGGGGCGGAAGGCGGGGCCAGAGACCGAGTTCTCAACGGCGCCGACCAGCAGCAGGATGCGCCAGGGGGCCTTCGCCGCCATCAGGCATTCGGCCAGCGCCAGCATGACCGCGGCGCCGCCCATATCCTTCTTCATCCGCAGCATGGCCGAGGCGGGCTTGAGGTCGAGCCCGCCGGTGTCGAAGCACACGCCCTTGCCGCACAGCACCAGCAGCGGTGCATCCGGTGCGCCCCATTCCAGCACGGCGACAACAGGACGGCGCGGGCTGCCGCGGCCGACTGCGGCGATGGCGGGGAAACCGTCGTCCAGCGCGTCGCCCTCAATGATGCGGCACGTGGCGCCATGCGCGGCGGCGACCTGGGTCACCGCATCGGCGAGCTCCGCCGGACCCAGGGCATTGGCGGGGGTGTTGATGAGGTCGCGCGCGCGCAGGGTGGCAGCGAGCTCGGCCAGCGCCGCGTGCTGGCCGGGCGGCAGGCGCAGCCTGGCCGGCGCGCGGGCGGGCGCGCGGTAGCGGTCGTAGCGATATGCGCCCAGGCCCCAGCCGAGAACCGCGGCATGGGCATGCGTCGGGTCGGCCAGGTGCCAGGTGCTGCTCTCCGGCAGGCCACGCGCCAGGCCGCCGAAGCTGATCAGGCTGGTGTTCGCCCAGCCGAGCGGCACG
>CAXTJY010000027.1:0-1290 GCA_964244395.1 uncultured Rhodovarius sp. | reverse complement strand
AGCTGCCGGGGCGCGGCGTGCCGCCGCCCAACCCCAGCACGGCACCGGACAGCCCGTCCGCGCCGGGCAGCAATGCGATCTGCTGCGCTGCGCCGGTGAAACCGCTGGCGGCGAGGTAGGCGCGGTGCGGCAAGGGGATGGCGTCCATCGCGCCGGGCGCAGCCGTATAGAGCGGCAGCGTATCGGCCGCCTCGGTCCAGAAATCCTGCATGCGGACGGCGTAGCCCGTTCAAGGCCCGGGCGCCACATATCCGCCATGCGCGCCATCCGGCTTGCCCATCCGTTGCAAGCCTGCCGCCCGCGCGCCACATGGCCGGCATGACGAACACGAACGATCTTCTGGGATGGCATGGCACCACCATCCTCTGCGTCCGGCGCCCTGGCCCGGACGGCACGATGCAGGTGGCGATGGCTGGCGACGGCCAGGTCTCGATGGGCCAGACGGTGGTGAAGGGCAACGCGAAGAAGGTGCGCCGCATCGCCGGCGGCACCGTGCTGACCGGCTTCGCTGGCGCCACCGCGGACGCCTTCACCTTGCTGGAGCGGCTGGAGAGCAAGCTGGAGCGTTTCCCCGATCAACTCGAACGCGCCTGCGTCGAACTGGCGAAGGACTGGCGCACCGACCGCTACCTGCGCCGGCTGGAGGCGCTGCTGGCTGTGGCGGACAAGGACCGTTCGCTGCTGTTGACGGGCCAGGGCGATGTGCTGGAGCCGGAGGACAGCGTCATCGGCATCGGCTCCGGCGGCAATTACGCACTGAGTGCGGCGCGCGCGCTGATGACCATCGACGGCCTGACCGCCGAGGAGACGGCGCGCCGGGCGATGAAGGTGGCTGCCAGCATCTGCGTCTACACCAACGGTAATTTCGTGCTGGAGACGCTGTGATGGACGCCGTGAACCTGTCGCCGCGGGAAATCGTGAGCGAGCTGGACCGTTTCATCGTCGGCCAGAACGACGCCAAGCGGGCGGTGGCCATCGCGCTGCGCAACCGCTGGCGGCGGCAGCAATTGCCTGAGGCGATGCAGGGCGAGGTGGTGCCGAAGAATATCCTGATGATCGGGCCGACCGGTTGCGGCAAGACGGAGATCGCGCGGCGCCTGGCACGACTGGCGAATGCGCCCTTTACCAAGGTCGAGGCGACCAAGTTCACCGAGGTCGGCTACGTCGGGCGGGACGTGGACAGCATCATTCGCGACCTGCTGGAGGTGGCGATCGCGCAGCTGCGCGAGGCGGCTCGGAAGGGCGTGCAGGCCAAGGCGGAGCTGGCGGCGGAGGAGCGCCTGCTGACCG
>CAXTJY010000026.1:11441-14255 GCA_964244395.1 uncultured Rhodovarius sp. | reverse complement strand
CACCGCCGCCGGCACCGGCTGCATGGCGGCACTGGATGCCGAGCGCTTCCTGGAAGCCAATCCAGCCAGCGACTCGCGCACCGCCGAGGTCCAGGCCGCCTGATGCCGTTGGACTGGGACAAGCTGCGCGTCTTCCATGCGGTGGCCGAGGCCGGGTCCTTCACCCATGCAGGTGAGAGCCTGAACCTCAGCCAATCCGCCGTCTCCCGGCAGATCCAGGCGTTGGAGGAATCACTCTCGGTGCCGCTGTTCCACCGCCACGCCCGCGGCCTGATCCTGACCGAATCGGGCGAGACGCTGAACCGCACGGTGCGCGACGTCTTCGCCAAGCTGGCGATGACCGAGGCGTTGCTGACCGAGGGGCGGGAGCGGGCGGCGGGGCGGCTCAAGATCACCACCACCACCGGCTTCGGCAGCGCCTGGCTTGCGCCGCGGCTGCATCGATTCCTGGAGCTGCACCCGGAGGTCAGCGTCTCCGTCCTGCTGGACGATGCCGATCTCGATCTGGCGATGCGCGAGGCGGACGTCGCCATCCGCATGCACCCGCCGAAGCAGCCCGACCTCATCCAGCGCCACATCGCCAGCTTCGGATGGAAGGTCTACGGCTCGGCCGAGTATCTCAAGCAGCACGGCATGCCGGCTCGTCCCGAGGACCTGGATGCGCACCGGCTGGTGGTCTGGGGCGATTACCGGCCGCCGACCGAGGAAATGAACTGGCTGGCCGAGGTGGGCCGGCACAATGGCAGCCAGCGGCGCGCGGCGGTGGAGGTGAACAGTCTCAACGCCATGCTGCGCGCGGTGCAGTCCGGGCTGGGGCTGGCGGCGCTGCCCGACTTCATCGGCAACGACCTGACCGGGCTGGTGCAGGTGCTGCCGGATTTGAAGCCGCCACGGGTCAACGCTTACTTCGTCTATCCGGAGGAGATGCGGAATTCGAAGCGGGTGTCGGTGTTCCGCGACTTCCTGGTGGCGGAGCTGGCGGCCGGCACGGCTTAACATGCATGGAACGCATGGCAGGCGCGTGGCCTTGCCGTAACCGCATGAGCGTTGCCGTCCTATCTTATTCTCATCGGCGCCTTTCTGCCGAGACGTCTCCCAGACGTGAAGCCTCCCTGAATGAACTTGCCCGCCGACCGAAAGGTCTGGCGGGCTTTCTTTTGACGGGCGAGACTGGCCGGCATGGATGTCCTTCTTCCCCAGGCCGAGCGCCTTTCCACTCTGCTGCGGGCACGCAGCGAGACGATGGCCGTCTCCGAATCCTCTGCAGGCGGACTGGTCTCGGCGGCACTGCTCGCCGTGCCGGGCGCCAGCGCGTATTTCCTGGGCGGCGCGGTGGTTTATACCAAGGCGGCGCGGGAGACCCTGCTGGGCATCACCGAAGCCGATATGGCAGGAATGCGCTCTTCCTCCGAGCCCTACGCCCGGCTGCTCGCAGCCAGGGTCCGGCAACGCTTCGGCTCCGGCTGGGGCATCGCGGAGACCGGTGCCGCCGGCCCCTCCGGCAATCGCTATGGCGATGCGGCGGGCCACGCCTGCATCGCCATCGATGGCCCGGTGGCGCTGTGCCGCACGGTGGAGACCGGCAGCACCGACAGGGTCGCCAATATGCGCGTCTTCGCCGCCGCGCTGCTCGACCTGCTGGTCGAGGGCATCAGCGCCGCCGAAGCCAGGCCCACAGGCTGAGGCCGATCCCGGCCGCCGCCAGCATCAGCACCGCCAACGCATGCGCCTCGGGCGTCGGGCCCATGCGCAACTGGCTGAACAGCAGCAACGGCAGGGTGGTGGAGCCGGGCCCCCCGGTGAAACCAGCCAGCACCACATCGTCGAAAGACAGCAGGAAGGCCAGGCCCCAGCCGGCCGCAAGCGAAGGCGCCATCAGCGGCAGAGTCACGCTGCCGAATATGATGGCCGGGGACGCCCCCAGATCTGCCGCCGCCTCCTCCAGCGCCTTGCCCATGCCGGCAAGCCGCCCTTGCACCACCACCGCCACGTAGGCCGCGCCCAACGAGGCATGCGCCAGCAGCAGGGTGATCACGCCCCGCCCATCGGGCCAGCCGATCAGCCGCTGCATGGCGACAAACAATAGCAGCAGAGCCAGCCCGGTCACCACCTCCGGCAACACCAGCGGCGCCGTGGCCAGGGTGGCGAAGACCGCGCGGCCGCGAAACGCGCCTTGCCGCGCCAGCACCCAGCCGATGGCACCGCCGGCCAGGCTGGCCAGGGTGGCCGCGCCCGCCGCCACAAGAAGCGACAGGCCAGTGGCACCCAGCAAGCGTTCGTTCTCGGCCAGAGCAGCAAACCACCGCAGCGAAAAGCCACCCCAGACGAAGGGCTGCCGCGCCTCTGAAAAGGCGAACGCCGCCATCAGCAGGATCGGCGCCCACAGGAAGCCCAGGCCCAGCGCGAGTACCCAGCGTGTCATCGCAGCCGCTGCCACCACAGCAGCGGCGGCAGCAACGCCAGCAGCAGCGCCACGGAGGCGGCGGCGGCCAGCGGCCAGTCGCGCGTCACGCTGAACTCCTGCCAGATGGCGCGGCCGACCAGCAAGGATTCCGGCGACCCCAGGATTTCCGGGATGACGAATTCCCCTGCGGCGGGAATGAAGACGAGCAGCAGCGCCGCCCCCGCCGCGCCCGCGCTGGCCGGCAGGGTGACGGTGCGGAACACCACCCATGCGGCCGCGCCCAGATCGGCTGCGGCCTCTTCCGGTGCCCTGTCACGCCCGGCCAGAGCGGCGTAGAGCGGCAGCAGCGCGAAAGGCAGATAGCTGTGCACCATGCCCAGCATCAGCGCGGTGTCGCTGTAGAGCAGCCG
>CAXTJY010000026.1:0-11431 GCA_964244395.1 uncultured Rhodovarius sp. | reverse complement strand
CAGCGCCAGCAATGCCTGATTCAGCGGCCCCGAATCCCGCAACAGCCCCATCCACGCCGCCATCCGCAGCACGAAGCCGACGGACATCGGCAGCACCACCAGCGCCAGCAACAACGGCCGCCGACGAGGCGCCGCGCGCAGGATGCCGAGCGACATCGGGTAGGACAGCGCCACGCACAACGCCGCCGTCACCCCGGCCACCCGCAGCGACCGCCCCAACGCGGCGAGGTAGAAGCCATCCTCGGTCAGCACCCGCCAGGACTCGTTCTCCCCGGAGCCGAAAGCCAGCCGAAACGGCGGCAGCCCGGCATCGGGGACGGCGAAGGCGATGACCACGACCACGAGCAGCGGCGCCGCGACCAGCAGGCTCAGCCAGGAAACGGCGGTGGTGCGGATCATGCGGCGTCCGTGCCAACGCGGCATTGTTCAGCACGCCGCATATGAAGGTCGGTGCGGTCGCAAATCATGGCCGTCACGGTACCCGCGCCGCATCGCCTGACACGCCGCATGGTAAGGTTGGTGCCGGCGACGATCATGCGCCGAGCGGCACCAGCGCCGCCTCGTCCCAACCCAGCAGCACTGTTTCGCCCTCGATGGGCGGCATTTCGCCGGCTGGCAGCGACAGGCGCAGGGCGCGGCCCTCTGCCTCGCATTCCACCCAGAAGCCTTCGCCGCGAAAGGCCACGCGGGTCACCAGCGCCGGCAGGTCGCCGCCCAGCCGCAACTGCTCGGGGCGAAGCGCGAAGACGCCGTCCGGCCGCTCCAGGATGTTGGCGGCGCCCAGGAACTCTGCGACCAGCCGGCTGGCCGGCCGGGCATAGACCTCCCGTGGCGGGCCGATCTGGGCGACCCGGCCGCCGGCCAGCACGGCGATGCGGTCTGCCAGCCCCAGCGCCTCGGCCTGGTCGTGCGTCACCATCACGAAACTGGTGCCGGTGCGCCGTTGCAGTCGGCGCAGCTCCGCCCCGGTCTGCGCCCGCAGCCCGGCATCCAGCGCGGCCAACGGCTCGTCCAGCAGCAGCAAAGGCGGCTGCCGGGCCAGGGCGCGGGCCAGCGCCACCCGCTGCTGCTGGCCGCCGGAAAGCTGCGCCGGGCGGCGGGCGCCCAGGGCTTCCATGCCCACCAGCGCCAGCAATTCGCGCACCCGCTGGTCGCTATGCGTGCCGGCGCGGCGCAGGCCGTAGCCGACATTCTCCGCTACGGTCATATGCGGAAACAGCGCGTAGGACTGGAACATCATGGCGCAGGGCCGGCTGCGCGGCGGCAGCCCGGCCATGTCCCGCCCTGCGATCTCGATGCGCCCGGCATCCGGCGTTTCGAACCCCGCCACCAGCCGCAGCAGGGTGGACTTGCCGGAGCCGGAGCCGCCCAGCAGGGCCAGGAATTCGCCTTCCCGTACCTCCAGATCAAGCCCGTCCAGCGCCACGACCGGCCCGAACCGCTTGCTGAGACCGATAACGCGAAGGCTCATAGGCCGACGAGCCGCTGGCTCAACGCCCGGCCCTGAAGCGGGCCCAGATCCGCGCCCGCGCCCTGTCGGTCGCGGGCCCCGGCGTGCCGGCCAGGAACGCGCCCGCCAGCGCCTCGGCGGTCGGGTAAACCGAGGGGTCGCGCGCCACCTCCGGCCGCATCAGCGGCCGTGCCGCCGGCACGGCGTTGGGATAGCGCACGATGTTGCTGATCCCTGCCATCGTCGCGGGGTCGAGCAGGAAGTTGATGAAGGCGTGCGCCGCCGCCGGGTTCGGCGCATCGGCCGGGATCGCCAGCATGTCGAACCACAGCTGCGCGCCCTCGCGCGGCGCGGCGTAGGTGATGGCGTAGGCGCGCCCGGCCTCGCGCGCCCGGGCGGCAGCCTGGATGACGTCGCCCGAATAGGTCAGCGCCAGGCAGATTTCGCCATTGGCCAAGGCATCCACGATGGCCGCCGCGTTGGGAATGCTGCGCAGATAGGGCCGGATCGCCAGCAGCGCCGCCTCGGCGGCCCGCAGGTCGGCGGGGTCGGCGCTGTCGGGCGCCCGGCCCAGCGCCCGCAGCACGCTGGGCAGCACATCGGTCGCGCTGTCCATCACCGCGATGCCGCAGGGTGCGATGCGGCGCGCATTTGCCGGATCGAGCAGCAACCGCCAGGAATCCAGCGGCGCGTCGGGCGCCAGCGCCGCGATGCGGTCCGCCCGCATGCCCAGCCCCACTGTGCCCCACAGATAGATGACGCCGTGGCGATTGCCTGGATCGACCGGCGTCACGCGCGCCATCAGGACCGGGTCCACGCCAGACAGATTTGGCAGCAGCGCGGGGTCCAGCGGCCGCAGCGCGCCGGCGCGCACCAGTCGCGCGAAGCTCGGCTCGCTGGTCGGCACCACCACGTCGAAGCCCGAACGGCCGGCGGCCAGGCGGCCCTCCAGCGTCTCCAGGCTATCGTACACATCGTAGCGGATGCGAATGCCGGTGGCGGTCTGGAAGCGCTCCAGCGCCTCCGGGTCGATATAGTCCGCCCAGTTGAAGACGTTGAGGGTGCCCGCGGGCTGCGCCCACGCCCGGGTGGGCTGCGCCCAAACAAGCGCGCAGCCCATCGCAAAGAGGATCAGCCAACAGCGCATGCCGCTGATCTTCGCCTTCGCATCCGCAGCGTCAAGTCTCAGGTATTTTTCCCTTGACAGAAAAAGGATTGTATTGCTATTACCGCCGGGTCAACGGGTGAATTGCGCCCGCACCCCCATCAACCCCGCCGGCGGCAGCCGCGCGGGGTTTTTCGCGTCCGCTTCACCCCACAGAGAGGTTCAGCTCATGCCATTCGCCGCCTCCGGCCTTACCCCGCTGATCCAAGCCAGCGGCTTCTCCCTCTGGCGCTACGTCACCGCCGATCTGCGGGCGGATGTGGCGGCCACCGGCTATTTTTCGGCTGTGGCGTCGCAGTTCAAGCCGGGCGACCTGCTGTTGTTGCAGGCCGCCGACGCGCTGGCGCTGTTGCCGCTGCGGGCCGGCCCGGCCTTCGGCCCCGGCGTCACGCTGGACGGCGCGGTCACCCCGCTGGCCGCCATCCGCAGCGCCGCGCAGCGCTTCTCGGTCAGCCAGGCGGTGGGCGCGGTAGTCAGGACGATCGTCCTGGTTCCGCTGGCAGCGGGCTTCATCGCCGGCAGTTCGATCCCGGTCTCGGCCCAGGTGCAGGGGCCGATCAGCCAAGTGGTCATCAGCGTGCGTGACGCCTCCGGCCAGACCGTGGCGGCCAGCCAACTGGTGACGGTGGCCGGCGGCTTCGCCACCGCCGCCGTGGCCGCCCCCCCGGTCGGCAGCGGCTACCGCATCCGGGTGGAGGACGCGCTGGACCCGGGCCTGGCCACCACCTCGCGCAGCTTCTCGGTCACGCCGCCCAGCGAGGCGCTGAAGCAGGAGAACGGCTTCGTGATCCTGATGGAGAACGGTTTCGCGCTGCTTCGCTGAACCCGGCCCGCCCCCCGCAGCCCCATCACGGAACCCCCCATGAGCGACCTTCGCATCAGCCAACTCCCGGCGGTGACCGCCTTGTCGGACACCGACGTGGCGCCGATCAGCCAGCTCGGCGGCTCGCCCACCACGCGGCGCGCCACCCTGGCGCAGCTGCGCCCCACCATCTTCGACCAGTACAGCGTCCATGTCCGCGACTTCGGCGCTGTGGGCAACGGCAGCACCAATGACGCGCCGGCCATCCAGGCCGCCATCAACGCGCTGAAGGGCGTGGGTGGCGGCGTCGTCCGCTTCGGCCCGCGCATCTATCGCCTGGCCAGCGGCATCAGCATCGACGGCGTGGCCGTGCGGCTGGAGGGCGCGGGCTTCACCGAAGGCCCTGGCCCGTCCGACGGCACCTGGCTGAAGGTGGACACGACGGGCTTCACCCCCGTCACCTTCACCGGCGTCGCCGCGCGCGGCTCCGTGGTGCGCGACATCGCGGTGGCCGAGGCGCACAACAATGCGCAGGCGCCGGGCTGGACGCCCACCGGCTACGACTGGTTCTTCCGCATCGTGGACTGCTTCGGCGGCGTCGATTTCGACAACGTCTTCCTGTCCTCGGTGAACAAGGGCTTCCTCTGCTACAATTCGGGGCGGACGGACTTCCGCCGCATCCGCGGCCAGGTCTTCACCTGCGGCATCGAGGTGGACCAGGCGCTGGACGTGCCGCGGCTGCAGAACATCCATTTCTGGCCGTTCTTCAGTTCCGACACCAACGTCATCCGGTATCAGCAGGCCAATGGCGATGCGATCGTCTTCAAGCGCGCCGACGGCCCGTTCATCGACCAGGCCTTCGTGCTCGGCTACCGCAGCATGTTCCGCTTCACCGCCGGCGCCGGCGGCTGCACCACCAAGTTCTACATCGGCTCCGGCTATGCGGATTTCTGCCGCTACGGCGTGCTGATCGACAGCTCCGGCGTCAACGGCCTGATCGCCAATTTCACCAGCCAGGGCGAGTTCTGGGCCGCCGGCGGCGCCCCGATCGCGGGTTCCGCCGGCATCTTCGTCAGCGGCAGCTCGACCCAGGTGCAGATCGGCAACCTGCGGATCGACACAGTTGAGGACAACGCGATCCGCCTCGGCGGCACGTCCAACCGGCTCGACATCTTTGCCTTCCGGGCAGTCACGTTCAACACCCGCAACAACGGCTCCGCCGCCATCCAGGTGGACAACGCCGCCAGCGGCAGCCCCAACCGGGTGTATCTCGGCACGCCGCCGCTGCTGGAAGGCACCTTCGGCACCATCGTGAACAACACCGATGGCAACGGCGTGGTGCAAGGCCGGGCACCCGCCGGCTCCACCAGCAAGCCCGGCTTGGCGGTCGGCCAGGACAACAGCGGCATGGCCGCGCCCAGCGGCCAGTCGCTGACGCTCAGCGCGAACGGCGCGGAGATGCTGCGCATCACCCAGGGCGGAACCGTCACCCTGGGCGCCGCATCGGGCGCGCATGCGCTGGAGGTCTCGGCCCCGGCCAGCACCGCCAACCGCATGCTGGTGGTGGGCGCGGCCAGTGGCGGCGTGCCCGGCCTGTTCACCACCGGCGGCGATGCCAATATCGGCCTGCTGCTGGCCAGCAAGGGTAGCTCCTCCATCATCGCACAGACCGGCGGCGGCACCCAGATGCAGGTGTTGCACCAGGCCAACGCGGTCAATTCGGTGCAGCTCTTCGGCTCCGCCACCGGCGCGCCGGGGCGGGTCGGCTGGCAGGCGGCGGGGACGGACGCGAACATCAGCGCGGTGATCGGCCAGCCCAAGGGGGCCGGCGCCCTGCAGGCGCAGGCGCCGGACAACACGGCCGCCGGCGGCAACGCGCGCGGCCCCAACGCGGTCGATCTGCAGACCTCCCGGCAGTCCGCGGCTCAGATTGCCAGCGGAAGCGTCGCTGCCATTGGCGGCGGCGAAAACAATGCGGCGACCGCGAACCTCGCGACGATCGCCGGCGGGTCCGGCAACACGGTATCCGGCGGTGCCGGCACCGTCGGCGGCGGCCAGGCCAATACCGCTTCCGGGAACTATTCATGGGTGCCTGGTGGCCTGAACGGAACGACCCGCGGGCAGTTTGCCCGCGGGGCGTGGTCCGCCGGCGTATTCGCCGGCAGCGGCGACGCGCAGGTCGGCGAGTTCGTGCTGCGGCGGCAAACCACCGATGCGACGGTCACGCGCCTGACGGCGGATGGGGGCGCGGCCTCGGGCTCGAACACGGTGAATCTGCCCGACGCTTCCGCCTATGCCTTCCGGTTCATGGTCATCGGGCGCGACGCTTCTGGCGCGGGCAAGGCGATGTGGGAGGGCTACGGCCTGGCCAGGCGCGATGGCGGAACCGGGGTAAGTTCCGTGCTGACAGGGACGGGCGGCAATCCGACGATCGCCATCGGCACGTCGACCGGGTGGGTTCTGGCCGTCACGGCGGACACCACCAACGGCGGCATAGCATTCTCCGTAACCGGCGCCGCGGCCACCACAATTCGATGGGTGGCTCGCGTGCAAACAGTCGAGGTCACCACATGATCCAGATGCAACGATGGGTGCTGGTCCGGGACGGGCTGGTGCGCTGCTACCTGCTGACCGAGGGCGAGCCGGATGATGCGGCGAAGCGGCTGGCATTGTTCGGCGCGGAGCCGGACGACCTGGCACCCCAGGACGAGGGCAGGCTCAAAGCGGCTGAGTTGCCGGATCTGGTGGCCGAGGGCGAGTGGATGCTGGCACCGGCCGAGGCGGGGCTGGTGGGCGATGGCTGGCGGCTGACGCCGGAAGGCCGGCTGCAGCCGCCGCCGGTGGTGGAGGCGGGACCGCGCATCGTCTCTGGCGCCGATTTCCTGGCCCTCTTCACCACCGCCGAGGTGGCGGCGATGTGGCAGAGCGGGCCCGAATTCATGGTCGCCGCGCTGCGCATCGCCGCGCAGAACGAGGTCAATCTCGACAGCCGCGACCTGTCCCGCCTGCTCGCCCTGGCGGTGGGCCGCAACGCCCTGTCCAGCCAGCGGCTGCCGCGCATCGTCGCCGGCCTGCCGCCCGCCTGATCCCCCCTGAACCGAAAGGAGAAACCCATGGCGTTCCAGCATTCCATCGACATCGAGGACACCGGTGTGACCGCCGATTACTGGCGGCTGACGCATCTGCAGGCCGATCTCGCCGCCGGCGTGGTCGAGGTGCAGGTGCACGGCTTCCGCGACGAAGCGGCCCGCCGCGCCGCGCGCAGCCCGCTTTCCCGCCTGCAATTCCGCTTCCCGGCCGAGACGGTGATGCCGCAGGGCAGCCTGAGCCTGGCCGCGCTGTACGCCGCGCTGCGCGGCACCGTGCGCTTCGAAGACGCATCAGACGCCTGATCTTCCTGCTCCACGGCAGGACTTCCTTCATCCCTTCGCCGACAAGGATCACACCCCATGAGCAACCTGAGCGACTTCGCAAAGAACTTGCTGGCGCGCACCCTGTGCGGCCGCACGCCGACGCAGCCCACGGCGGTCTATTGCGCCATCGGCACCGGCGGCAGTGACCCGACCGGCCTGACCGGCGAGCCCGCCGGCAACGGCTACGCCCGCCAGCGCGTCACCTTCACCGGCACCGGCGTACAGAGCAACGCCGAGGCGATCCGCTTCAGCTTCACCGGCGCGGTCGGCACGCTGTCGCATCTCGGCCTGTTCGACGCCGCCGCCGGTGGCAATGCGCTGACCTGGGGGCCGCTCTCCGCCACCACCGCGGTCACCGGGTCCGGCACCGTCACCGTCAATCCAGGAACCTTTACCCTCACCGGAGAATAAGCCATGCCCAGCGCCTGTGCCGTTGCCCTGGTACTCCTGCTGGATGCCTCCGGCTCCGTTTCGGCCGGGGATTGGCGAATGCAGGTGCAGGGCACGGCGGACGGCATCGCCGACGAGGCGGTGACGCGGATCATCGAGCGGCAAGGGGCGGTGGCGATGACCGCCATCGCCTTCTCCGACATGACCGTTCCTATGGTGCCATGGCGGATCATGCGGAATGCGGCGGAAGCCACGGCCTTCGCCCAGAGCCTGCGGCAATCGCCGCGACCGCTGTATGGCGGCACCCGCATCGGCGAGGCGATCGAGGATGCGGTGCTGGCCCTGGACGCCGCCCCCTGCCAGGCCGAGCAGGAGGTGATCGACGTCGCCTCCGACGGCGATGCCGACCCGGTGCCGACGATGCGGGCGCGCGACGCGGCAGCGCTGCGCGGCGTGCGGGTCAACGCCATCGGTATCGGGCGTCTGCCGGGGGGCACGCCGGCCGACTGGCTGCGCGACAACGCCGTCACCATGGGCGGGTTTTCGCTGGAGGTGGGCGAATGGGGCGACTTCGCCCGCGCCATGCGGCGCAAGCTGCAAATGGAACTCGCCGCGGTGGTTGCACCGTCAGCAGCGTCGCGCTGAGGCCATGATGGAGGCCGAATTGCGCCGCATTCGGCCTCGATATAGAGGTCGCGTGTCGCTCGGCATTGCTTCACCGCTCGGTGAAGTCACCCCGGCGGATCGCGCATGAGAGGCTTTGCATGACCATTCTCATCACCGGCGGACTGGGATTCATCGGCTCCGCCGTCCTTCGACGGCTGCTCGCCACGACCGACGGGCCGGTGGTGAACATCGACGCGCAGACCTACGCCGCCAGTCCGGAATCGCTCGGCGAGTGGCTACACCACCCGCGCCACATCCATATCCGCGCCGACATCTGCGATGCGACCGCGGTCAACGCCGCCTTCGCGGCCCACGCGCCCAGCCACGTCATGCACCTGGCGGCCGAGAGCCATGTCGATCGCAGCATCGACGGCCCCGCCCCCTTCATCCAGACCAACGTCACCGGCACGCTGGTGATGCTGGAGGCGGCCCGCGCCGCCTGGGCAGGGCGGCCCGGCGAACACCGCTTCCACCACGTCAGCACCGACGAGGTGTTCGGCAGCCTGGCGCCCGACGCACCCCCCTTCGACGAACACACGCCGTATGACCCGCGCAGCCCCTACAGCGCGTCCAAGGCCGCGTCGGACCATCTGGTCCGCGCCTGGCAGCACACCTATGGGCTGCCCGCCTTCGTCTCCAACACCACGAACAATTACGGTCCGTGGCAATTCCCCGAAAAGCTGATTCCGCTGGTGATGCTGAACGCGCTCGACGGCCTGCCGCTGCCGGTCTACGGCGACGGCCTCCAGGTGCGGGACTGGATCCATGTCGAGGATCACGCCGAGGCGCTGTGCATCGCCCTGATGCGCGGCCAGCCAGGCGCGACCTACTGCCTGGGGCCGCGGCAGGAGCGGACGAACATCGAGGTGGTGCGCGCGATCTGCGCGGTGCTGGACCGGCTGCGGCCGGACCCGGCGGGGCCGCGCGAGCGCCTTATCACCTATGTGCGCGACCGCCCCGGACACGATCTGCGCTACGCCATGGACCCCTCGGGCGCCGAGGCCGCGCTGGGCTGGAAGGCGCGCTTCGGCTTCGAGGAAGGCCTCGAATCCACCATCCGCTGGTATCTCGACAACCAGTCCTGGTGGGGGCCGATCCGGGCGCAGAAATATGCCGGGCAGCGGCTGGGCTCGGCGGCATGAACCGGCCGTGGTGGAGGAACCGCCGTGTCTTCGTGACGGGAGGCGCGGGCTTCCTCGGCAGCAATTTGTGCCACGCCCTGGCCGGCGCCGGCGCCCGCGTCACCGCGCTCGACGCCATGAGCGACGAGGGCGGCGCCAACCCCCGCAACCTGGACGGCGCCGGCGTCATGCTGGTGCGTGGCGACCTGCGGGACACCGAGCTGAATTCCCTGGCGAAGGACTGCGACGTCTTGTTCAACATGGCGGCGCAGACCAGCCATATGGGCGGCCAGCAGGACCCCGTCCGTGACATCGGCATCAACGCCGTGGCGCAGGTGCGGCTGGTGCAGGCAATGCGCGAGGCGGCGCCGCAAGCCCGCGTCGTGCACGCCTCAACCCGGCAGTTCTACGGCCGGCCCATCGCCCTGCCGGTGAACGAGTTGCACCCGGTGAATCCGCCGGACGCCAACGGCGTCAGCAAATGGGCGGGCGAGCAGTATTGGCTGCTGGAGAGCCGCGTGCTCGGCCGCCCCGTCGTCTCCCTGCGTCTCACCAACTGCTACGGCCCCCGCCTGCGCATCCGCGACGCCAGGCAGACTTTCCTTGGCATCTGGATCCGTCGCGTGTTGGAGGGCGAGCCGTTCGAGGTGTGGGGTGGCGCCCAGCTGCGCGACCTTTCGTATGTCGATGACGTCACCGAGGCCTTTCTCACGGCCGCGGAACTGGCCGATGCGCCCGATGTGAAAGGTCAGGTCTTTAACCTGGGCGGCTCGCCGCCGATCTCGTTGCTCGACCTGGCGGAGCGGCTCATCGCCGCCAATGGAGGGCAAGGCAGCTTCACCACCCGCGAATTTCCCGCCGACCGCGCGCCCATCGACATCGGCAGCTACCATGCCGACGATGCGGCGTTCAGGAAAGCGGTGGGCTGGGCGCCCGCCACTTCGCTGGACGAAGGGCTGCGCCTCTCCCTCGCCTGGTATCGTGAACACCTGACGGACTACCTGCCATGACCGCGCAGTTGCGCAGCAATTGTCGCGATGCCCGTAAACGCCTGACGGACACCCTGCCATGAACGCACCGCTCCAGATCATCGCCCAGGCCGACCCCGGCGCCGGCTACCGGGCCCTGAAGCCCGAGATCGACGCGGCCGTGGCGCGCGCGCTGAATTCCGGTTGGTACATATTGGGTCAGGAAGGCGCGGCCTTTGAGCGCGAATATGGCGCCTGGCTCGGCGAGGGCATGCGTGCCGTGGGCTGTGCCAATGGCACTGACGCCATCGCGCTGATCCTGCGCGGGATGGGAATCGGTGAGGGCGCCACGGTCGTCACCGTCTCGCATACCGCAGTCGCCACCGTCGCCGCCATCGAGATGGCCGGCGCCACGCCGCTGCTGCTCGACATCGACCCCGACACCTACTGCATGGACCCGGATGAACTGGCTGCCGTGCTGGCCGACCCGCCGCCCGGCATCCCGCCGATCCGCGCCGTCGTCGCCGTGCATATCTACGGCCACCCCTGCGACCTCGGCCCGATGCTGGAGGCGTGTGAACGCGCCGGCGTGCCGCTGATCGAGGATTGCGCCCAGGCGCATGGCGCGCGGTTGGATGGCGCAATGATCGGAACCATTGGCCACGCCTCCGCCTTCAGCCTGTACCCCACCAAGAACCTGGGCGCGCTGGGCGATGGCGGCGTGCTGGCCACCGCCGACCACGAGCTGGCCGAGCGCATCGCCGCCATACGCCAGTATGGCTGGCGCGAACGCTACGTCTCCTCGCTGATCGGCGTGAACAGCCGGCTGGACGAGGTGCAGGCCGCGATACTGCGGGTGAAGCTGCCGCATCTGGACGCCGGCAATGCCCGCCGCCGCGAGGTCGCCGACGCCTATGACGCGGCGCTGGCAGGCGGGGCGCTGAGCCCGCCCGTCCGTCGCGCGGGTGCCGAGCACGTCTTCCACCAATACGTGCTGCGCAGCGACGATCGCGCCGGCATCATGGCGCGCCTCAAGGCGGACGGTGTTGGCACCGGCATTCACTACCCCGTCCCGGTGCACGAACAATCCGCCTACGCCGGCCGCACCGCCCTGGGCCCCGCCGGGTGCGCCGAAACCTCCCGCGCCGCGACCCAGGTCTTTTCCCTGCCCATCTACCCCGAACTCAGCGATACCCAGGTCGAACACATCTGCCAGGCATTGCGGCAAATCTGAGGAGCGGCCCGGCCGATCGGTGGCAGAGGGGAGTAAGGCCCTGCTGGCGGCGCCCCGCTTGCCCTCCCCGCCCCTCGCCGCCACATACGACTCATGGACATGCAGATCGTGTTGAACGGCGAGACCAGGGCGGTGCGGGCGGTGACGGTGGCCGAGCTGCTGCGCGAAATCGGCCTCGACACCCGCAAGGTGGCCGTCGAGCGCAACGAGGAGATCGTGCCG
>CAXTJY010000025.1:8260-14719 GCA_964244395.1 uncultured Rhodovarius sp. | reverse complement strand
TCGACCACGATCAGGCCGAGATCGGGAAACGGTAGGAACAGCGCGCTGCGGGCGCCGACCAGCACCGGCGCCTCGCCGGCGGCCACCGCGCGCCAGGTGTCCCGCCGCGTCTTCGCAGTGAGTTCACTATGCCACAGCGCCGGCGGGCAGCCGAAGCGGGCCTCGAACCGCTCCAGCCATTGCGCCGACAGCGCGATCTCCGGCAGCAGCACCAGCGCCTGGCGTCCCTGCCGCAGGCACTCCGCCACAGCCTCGAAATACACCTCCGTCTTGCCGGAGCCCGTGACGCCGCGCAGCAGAGTGGTGTGATAGGCCCGCGCCGCCACATCTCGCCGCAACGCCGCCGCGCCCCCTGCCTGGTCGTCGGAAAGACCGGGGCCGGGATGCTCGGGGTCTGGCCGCGCGAAGCGCGCGGCGTGGCGCAGCAGGGCCGGCTCCAGCATGCCCGCCGCCGCCATGCCGCGGACCACGCCCGGGGTGACCTGCGCGCGTCGGACAAGCTCATCGCCCGCCACGGCTGCGCCATCTTCCAGCGCGGCCAGCACCCGGCCGCGCTCCGGCGTCACCCGCGCCGCCCTGTCGCCTGGCCGCTGGTTCGCCACCCGCCAGCCGGCCCGGTGCGTGGCGGCTTCCAGGGCCGAGGGCGAGCTCATCGCCATGCGCAGCACCGCACCCAGTGGGCTCACCGTGTATTGCGCGACCCACTCCAGGAAGCGCCGCAGCGTGGCCGTCATCGGCGGCGCCGGCAGCACCGCCGTCACCGGCTTCAGGCGGCTTGCCGCCACGCCGGGGTCGCCCGGCTGGTCCCACACCACGCCCAGCATCTGCCGGCGGCCCAGCGGCGCTTCGACGAAGCTGCCTACCGGCGCCGCCAGATGCGCCGGCAGGCTGTAATCGTAGGAGCCCGCCAGTGGCAGCGGAAGCACAACCGAAACACGTGCCGCTCCCGGAACGTCTATTGATTTGGCGGAATGGCTTGGCATCGGCTAGCATCATAGTCAGTTGGGGCGGCGGGGACATGCTGGGTCCCGCCACAGGAAGCAAAGCACGCAATGAAGTTCTTCGTGGATACGGCCGATGTGTCCGAGATCGGCGCCATGGCGCAGACCGGGTTGCTCGATGGGGTCACCACCAACCCGAGCCTGATCGCGAAATCCGGCCGCAAGATGGCCGAGGTGATCGCGGAGATCTGCGCGCTCACCCCTGGCCCCGTCTCGGCCGAAGTCACCGCCACGGATTATGAGACCATGCTGGCCGAGGGCCGCTATCTGCGCGCCATCGCCACCAATGTCTGCGTGAAGGTGCCGCTGACCGAAGCGGGGCTGCGCACCTGCCGTGCGCTGGCCGATGAGGGCACCAAGGTCAACGTCACGTTGTGCTTTTCCGCCGTGCAGGCGCTGCTGGCAGCCAAGGCCGGTGCCGCCTTCATCTCGCCCTTCGTCGGCCGTCTGGACGATATTGGCCAGGACGGCATGGGGCTGATCGCCGATACCGTGCAAATCTATCGCAACTACAATTTCGCCACCGAGGTTCTGGTGGCGTCCGTCCGCCACCCCGTGCATGTTCTGGCGGCCGCCAAGCTCGGCGCGCATGTCGCCACCATGCCGCCTTCCACGATCCGTGCGTTGTTCAAACATCCTCTCACCGAACGCGGCCTGGATGCCTTCCTGGCCGACTGGAAGAAGACGGGGCAGAGCATCCTATGAAGTCCACGAACATATCCTTCGGCAGGGCTGTCACCGCGGAGCTGGTGGAAGCCTTCCTGCGCGACCATCCGGATTTCCTGTCCGTGCGGCCGGATTTGTACCTGCAGCTTGAGCCCCCCATGCGGGTGCATGGCGAACGCATGGCTGACCACATGGCGGCGATGCTGGCCGCTGCCCGCGTGCATGTGCGCGAGGTGGATGCCGACATGCAGGCCGCGCTGAGCACCGGCCGCGCGGGCCTGGGCCTGGCCGCCCGTGTGGGCGAGGCGGTGCTGGCCCTGATGCGCGCGCCGGACCCGCTGGAATGCGTCAGCCACGAATTGCCTGCGCTACTGGGCGTCGATTCCTGCCAGGTGGGCTGCGAAAGCCGCGCGCGGCGAAATGTCTCCCGCCTGCCGCCCGGCACGTTGAACCAGCTGCTGCCGCCGGGGCGTGACGCTGTGGTGCGGGTGACGCCCATGCAGGTGGATACGCTGCACCGGGAGGCGGCGCCGTTGGTCAGGCGCGACGCCCTGGCGCGCGTGCCGGCCCCCGGTGGGCAGCCGATGCTGCTGGCGATCGGCGCGCGGGACCCGGAGGCGCTGCCGACCACGGGTGCCGAAAGCCTGGCCTTCCTGGGCCGCGCCGTGGGGGCTGCGCTGGCCCGTTGATGCAGGCCGGCTATCTCGCCTGGCTGCGCGACGAACGCCGCGCCAGCCCCAACACTTGCGAGGCCTATGCGCGTGACCTCAGCGACTTCCTGGGCTTTCTGACCCGCTATCAGGGGGCCGAACCCAACGCCGCCGCGCTGGCCGCCCTTCGCCCGACCGATCTGCGCGCCTTCCTGGCCGCGCGCGCCGCCGAGGGGGCGGGGGCTGCGACCCGCGCCCGGCAGCTGGCCGCGATTCGGGGCTTCCTGCGGTTTCTCGCCCGGCGAGAGGGGCTGAAGCCGGCGGCGCTGGCGGGGCTGCGCGGGCCGAAGCTACCGCGCCCGGTGCCGCGCGCCATCTCGGCCGAGCACGCCATGGTGCTGGGCGGCGAAGTGGGCCTGGTGCACGACACCCCCCGCGCCGAACGGCCGGCCTTCCAGGCCGCCCGCGACACGGCGCTCTTCACCCTGCTGTACGGCTGCGGCCTGCGCATCGGCGAGGCGCTGGCGCTGGACATCCGGGACGCCCCCCTGCCCGGTGCCGACGCCGCGCTGCGCGTCATCGGCAAGGGCGGCAAGACCCGCCTGGTGCCAGTGCTGCCGGCCGTGCGCGCGGCCATGGCCGCCTGGCTGACCCACCGCCCCGCGGCCGCGCCCGACGAGCCGCTCTTCCTCGGTGCTCGCGGCAAGCGGCTGGACCCCGCCATCGCCCAGAAATCCATGCGCGACTACCGCCGCCTCGCCGGCCTGCCGGAACACGCCACCCCGCACGCGCTGCGGCATTCCTTCGCCACCCACCTGCTGGGCGGCGGCGCCGACCTTCGCGCCATCCAGGAACTGCTGGGTCACGCCAGCCTCTCGACCACGCAACGCTACACTTCGGTGGACGCCGCCGCCTTGCTCGCGACCTGGCGTGGGGCGCACCCCAGGGCGGATTGAAGGCTGGGGGCCCCCTCAGGTTTCCAGCAGCTTCCGCAGCAGCGTCACATCCTCGGCCAGCACGCGGTCTTCCACCATCAGCTCGGTGATTCGGGAAACGGCGTGCATCACAGTGGTATGGTCGCGATTGCCGAAGCGCCGGCCGATCTCGGGCAGCGAGCGCGAGGTCAGTTGCTTGGCCAGGAACATCGCCACCTGGCGCGGCCGGGCCACCGCGCGGGCGCGGCGGGCGGAGAACATGTCCGTCATTCGGATCGAGTAGTGTTCCGCCACGCGGCGCTGGATGTCGTCGATGGTGATGCGCCGCTCATGCGTCCGCAGCAGGTCATTCAGCACCTCCGGCACAGTTTCCAGCGTCAGCGGCCGGCCGAACAGCTTGGAGTGGGCCACCAACCGATTCAGTGCGCCTTCCAGGTCGCGCACATTGGAGGCGACCTTGTGGGCGATGAGTTCCATCACCTTGAGCGGCACCTCCACCCCGGCCAGATCGGCCTTGGCCTGCAGGATGGACAGCCGCAGCTCATAGGTGGTGGCGTGCAGATCGGCCACGATGCCGCCGCCCAGCCGGGTGCGCAGCCGGTCCTCGATGCCCGACAGGTCGTTGGGCGATTTGTCGGCCGAGACCACGATCTGCTTGCCGGCGTCGACCAGCGCGTTGAAGGTGTGAAAGAATTCCTCCTGCGTGTTGTCCTTGCCGATCAGGAATTGCAAGTCGTCGATCATCAGCACATCGACGGAGCGAAGCTGCGCCTTGAATTCCATGGTGCTGCCGCCGCGCAGGGCCGCGATGAAGCGATACATGAACTTTTCGGCCGACATGTAGGCCACGGGCCGCTCGGGGTAGGCGCTGCGGATCGCCCAGGCCACGCTGTGCATGAGATGCGTCTTGCCCAGGCCGACGCCGCCATACAGGAAGAGCGGGTTGAAGCCCGCGGTGGAAGGCCGCTCGGCCACCCGCCGGGCGCAGGCATTGGCAAACTCGTTGGGCTTGCCGACGACGAAGGTCTCGAAAGTCAGCCGTGGGTCGAGCGGTGCCATCCACTCGCCATCGCGATTGTCGGCGGTGTTGCGCGCTGGCGCGCGGGGCGGGGTGGCGAGGATCTCGGCCAGCCCGCTCTCGGCAGAACCGTCCATGGCCGGCTCGGCCGCGCCATCGGCCACGACCCGAAAGTCGAAGCGCCTGGCCTGCGGCCACTCGGTCTGCGCCAGGACGCGCAGCCGGTCGCCATAATGGTCGCGCACCCAGTCACGCAGGAAGCGGGACGGCAGCGACACCAGGGCAACGTCGCCATCCATGCCCTGCAGCACCATCTGGCGTAGCCAGTTGCGATACTCGACCTCACCGACCTCGCTGCGCAGCCGTGCCCGGAGCCGCCCCCATGGGGCGGCGAGCTTGCCGGCATCGGGGGGGCTGTTGCCGGTTTCCGTCGTCATCCAGGACACCTGCCTCATGTCATTGCCCCGATGGGCCGCCCGCAATCGGGCGCCGGGGATGGGTCACGCACGCCGGGCTCGCCTGCAACGGCCCTGAGCTTTCGCCGCGAGCCGTGGGGGATGAAGCGCACCCTGGTTACACTTTGAAGGTTACGTTTCCACTCCCGCGCGAGCAAAGCTTAAATCCGCGATCACGCCGAACATTTCTCCATGTTGCAAATAGATCAACATCGAGTCGAAGTCGTCGTCAAATAAACAGCCGTCATTACTGGCGGCGCCAGCTTGGCGCCCCATTCCTGACTTCAAGATAAGTGTAGGGCGGCCGGGTCAGGCCGAGGCGGAGCCGATCGCCTTGATCCGGGCGGACAGCCGCGAAAGCTTGCGCGACACGGTATTCAGATGCGCGACGCCCTTGCCGACGGCACGCTGCATTTCCGGCTGCGCCGCCTTGAAGGCCTCGGCGGCCTCGTCCTTCTTGCCGGCCGCGATGGCCAGCTCGACCTTGCGGAGGAAGGTCCGCACCCGGGACCGGCGGGCGCGATTACGCTCCGTCCGCTTCTCGGTCTGACGGATGCGCTTCTCGGCTGAGGGGTTGTTGGCCATCGGTGCTGCTAGATCTTCTGGGCTGGGAGGCTGAAATGGAAAAGCCGGCGAGAAGACCCGCCGGCCGGGAGGCGTATCTATCGCCCCGCCCAGCCGACCGTCAAGGCGACTTCGCCGCTCAGCGGTGACGGAATTGCGCGCGCCGCTTTTCGGCGAAGGCATTCATGCCTTCCTTCTGGTCTTCGAGGCTGAACATGCCGTGAAACAGCCGGCGCTCGAATTTCACGCCTTCCGACAGGGTGGTTTCGAAGGCGCGATTCACCGCCTCCTTGGCCATGGCCGTCACCGGCTGGCTCAGCGTGGCGAGCTTTTCGCCGACCTTGAGCGCTTCGGCCATCAAGTCCGCCAGCGGCACCACGCGTGCGACGAGGCCGGAACGCTCGGCCTCGGCCGCGTCCATCATCCGCGCGGTCAGGCACATTTCCATGGCCTTGGCCTTGCCCACGGCGCGGGTGAGGCGCTGGGTGCCGCCGGCGCCGGGGATGATGCCGAGATTGATCTCGGGCTGGCCGAACTTGGCGTTGTCGGCGGCCAGGATGAAGTCGCACATCATCGCCAGCTCGCAGCCGCCGCCCAACGCGAAGCCTGAGACCGCGGCGATGACCGGCTTGCGGATGGTGGGGACGACCTCCCAGTTCGCACCGATGAAATCGTGCAAATAGACGTGCGGGTAGGTGCGGTCCTTCATCTCCTTGATGTCGGCGCCGGCGGCGAAGGCTTTCTCGCTGCCGGCGATGATCATGGAGAAGATGGCGTCATCGGCATCGAAGGCCCGCAGCGCCTGGCCGAGCTCGATCATCAGCTGGTCACACAGCGCGTTGAGGGCGGCGGGGCGGTTGAGGCGGACCACGCCGGTGGGGCCGTGGGTTTCGGCGATGATCATCTCGTAGGCCATGTGGACGCTCCCTTGTCGGGCCGGATTGTCGGCTACTTCTGTCGGCGCGGGCAATAGAAGCTGGCCCGGCCCGACTGCACGATCCGCTGAATTCCCTGGCAGGGCGGCACGCCCGGGCAGTTCGCACAGGGCTTGTCCTCGCGGTCGTAGACGTCGAAACGCTCCTGGAAAAAGCCCAGTTCGCCATCGCTGCGGACGTAGTCGCGCAGGGAGGAGCCGCCGGCGGCGATGCTGTCGGCCAGTACCGCCTTGAT